>NZ_JBEXNT010000066.1:0-50418 GCF_040611255.1 Kitasatospora sp. NPDC002965
CTTTCACACCGGCCCTCCGGGCGCTTCGTTCTTTCGTGTTTCCAGCTTACCAGACGTTTTCCGCTCCGTTTTCCGGAGTTTCATTCATCCGATTTGCTTTCCCGCTTGTCCCCGCTCTTTCGCGGCGACTCCGGAACTGTACGGGGATCGGCCCGTCACATGCAAATCGCCCCCGTCCGGCGGTCCGGACGGGGGCGATCGCGGTGCTCAGCGGACCTCGGTGATCTCCGGGCCGCGGGCGAACGGGTCGAGCGAGGTGCCGGTGTAGCGGGTGTCGCCCTCACCGGCGCCCGTGACCGCGCCGCCGCCGTCGGCGACCATCTGCGCGTCCTCGGGCAGCTTCAGCACGATCGGGTCGCGGGGTGCCATCGGGCCCTCGCCGCGGACGACGACGGTCTGCCGGAAGACCTGCTCCAGGATGCCGCCCACCTCGGGCTGCACCGCGGCCTGGCCGGAGATCACGCCGCGCAGGAACCAGCGCGGTCCGTCACAGCCGACGAAGCGCACCAGCTGGACACCCTGCGTGCCGTCCGGCAGCTGGACGGGGACCTGTGCGCGGAGGTGCCAGCCCAGCGGGCCCTCCTCCTCCTCGACCACGCCGCCCTGCGAGGTGATGCCGGTGGCGATCTCCTCGCGGACCTCGCCCCAGATGCCCTCGGACTTGGGGGCCGCGAAGGCCTGGAGCTGGATGGCGCTGTTGCCGAGGACGAGCGTGGCGGCGACGATCGACTCGCCGGCCACCTCGACCCGGAGCTCCATGCCCTCGACACCGGGGACCAGCAGGCCCCCGAGGTCCACCCGGCCCTCTTCGGGATCCTCCAGCTCGGAGTGGTCCCACGGCCCCTCCGGACGCGGGGCCGGCGGCAGCCCGACGCGGTCCGTCGGATCCAGGTCGGTCACGTTCTCGCTCTCGGCGGAACCTTCGACGTCATCGGCCGTCTCGTCGGCGCTGATGGCGTCGTCGGCGAGCTGCTCGACAGCGTCCTCGCTCTTCTGGCGACGACGGAACACGGTCACTGTCCTTCCCGGTCCAAGACCGATGCGAATACCTGCTCGGCTTCCTGCGAGGCCGCGGGCAGCCTAGACCGCGGCGTGGCCGCCGGTCGACCCGAACCCGCCCTCGGCGCGTGCCGACCCCGGCAGCTCGGCCACCTCGTGGAAGCGGGCCTTCTCGACCTGCTGGATGACCAGCTGGGCGATCCGGTCCCCTCGGCGGAAGCTGACCCCCTCGCGCGGGTCCAGATTGACGACGATCACCTTGATCTCTCCACGGTACCCGGCATCGACCGTCCCTGGGGCGTTCACCAGAGCAACACCGCAACGAGCTGCCAGGCCGGACCGGGGGTGAACGAACGCCGCGTAACCGTCGGGCAGCGCAATGGCGACACCGGTGGGAAGCACGGCCCGCTCGCCGGGGGCCAACTCCGCGTCGACGGTGGTCCGCAGGTCGGCTCCCGCGTCGCCGGGCTGCGCGTACGCGGGCAGCGGCAGCTCGGCGTCGATCCGCCGGATCAGGACGTCCAGGGGCGGGCGGGGGGTGCTGGTCAAGGGTTCACCTCAAAGGCTCGGGCGCGCTGCATCAGGTCAGGGTCGTCGAGGACCTTCTCGATGTCCTCCGGACGACCGTGCTTGGTGAAGTGTTCCAGCTTCACCTGGATGAAGAGTGCCTGCGCGCGCACGGCGACCGGTCCGTCCGGTCCGCCGATCCGGCCCTCGGCGGCGCTGTAGACCTTCCGCCCGTGGACGCCGGTGACCCAGGCGCGGAGGTGCAGCCGGGTGTCCACCGGTACCGGGGCGAGGAAGTCGGTCTCCAGCCGGCCGGTGACGCCGGGGGCGTGCAGCAGCCAGTTGAGCGAGCCGAGGATCTCGTCCATGGCGGTGGTCAGCAGGCCGCCGTGGGCCAGACCCGGGCCGCCCTGGTGCTCGGAACGGACGGTGAACTCGCCGGTGACGTCCAGGCCCTCGCCGGCCACCGCGTCGATCCGCAGGCCCGTGGGGTGCCGGGGGCCGCAGCCGAAGCAGTGTTCGTAGTGCGAGCCGAGCCGGGTGCCCGGGGCGGGGGCCTCCGGGGCGCGCTCGGGGAGGACGGCCTCCGGCGGCGGCGTGGTCGACGACCGCGGCACGGCCGGCGCCGACGGGACGGAGGGCGAGGTGGGGGCTATCGAACCGGTCACGCCGCCCCACCCTACCGACCGGTAGGCGGGCCGGGACCGGGGGTGCCGTCCAGGGCCGGCCGTTGCGGCGCCCACAATGGGGGCATGTACGACGAACGCCTCACCGCGCCGCGCTCCTGGTGGTTGTTCCCGGTCGCGATCGGCCTCACGCTCGCGCTGACCCTGCTGCGAATCAGCGCGGTGGGCGCGCTGGTCGGACTGGTGGTCGGCATCGCCGCAGGTGCGGCCGCGATCAGCAGTTACGGCTCGGCCCGGATCCGGGTGGTCCAGGGCTCCCTGGTGGCCGGCCCGGCCCGGATCCCGGTGGACGCCCTCGGCGCCGCCCACCCGCTCAGCCCGGCCGAGGCCGTGGCCTGGCGCGGGCCGAAGGCCGATCCCCGGGCGTTCATGCTGCTGCGCAGCTACGTTCCGACGGCGCTGCGGGTCGAGGTGACCGATCCGGCCGACCCGACGCCGTACCTCTACCTGTCGACCCGCTCCCCGATGAAGCTGGCCGAGGCCCTGGACGAGGCCCGCCGGGGCGCCCGCGCCTGACCGGGGCCGCAGCGGGGCCGCAGCGGGGGCGGGCCCGCCGAGCGGACCCCGCCGGGGCGCGGACAACAGAAAAACGGAGAGGGACGGTTCCGCCTTCGCGGGACCGTCCCTCTGTATCTCCGTATGACCGTATGACTGGTGCGTCCGCCACGGCGACCGCCGGAGCTGCCGTCCGGCCCCGCTGCCCGGGGCCGGAAGGGGCGTTGTACCGGTCTCGCTGAAATCGCGAGGCCCGAGTCATGGCCGCCCTGGTCCTCAGGCGCCGCAGTCCCGGCAGATCGGGTTGCCGTTCTTCTCGCTGTACAGCTGGCTGCGGTGGTGGACCAGGAAGCAGCTCATGCAGGTGAACTCGTCGGCCTGCCGAGGCAGCACCCTGACGGAGAGCTCCTCGTTCGAGAGGTCCGCGCCGGGGAGCTCCATGCCCTCGGCAGCTTCGAACTCGTCGACGTCGACAGAGCTTCCGCCCTTGTCGTTCCGCCGAGCCTTGAGCTCCTCGATGCTGTCCTCGTTGAGCTCGTCATCGGTCTTGCGTGGGGTGTCGTAGTCGGTAGCCATATTTCGCTCTCCCCCTCCGGGTTGTGCGGTGTGTGCGGTATCTCCAGCGCACGTAACGCATGGGGGGTCGGTCTTGTGCCCGACCCGAGGCGGAGATTTTGCCTTACTTCAAGCCCTGTTACTCAATCGACACTCAGCCGGGGGTCCGTTGGGGTGATCGACTCGGGTGCGAGGGGCCTCACGCTGGGCCATCGCCAAGCCGCCGGAACGCCCGCGCGGCGGACACGGAGAGTGATCAAAAGCCCGTGCGGCGCCCGCGAATTCCCTTGCCCACCAGGGACGCGGGTCAATCCTCCGCGCCGGAGTCGATCATCGATCCGCTCACGGAAAGCGATCGGCGACGCCGCGGGCATGATCACGCTCCGAGGTCGGCCCGCATCGCGCAGCGACACGGTGTGAGCTTGGTCACGTTCTGAATCTTCCCGGGCAAAACGTGGAAAATCCGCCCAACCGGAGCGACCCGGTCCGTGACCTTCCGGCCCCCGAGTTCGTGTCCGGCACACTGCCCTCCGGGCGGTCCGGAGGCCGCGCGGAGGGCCGTTCCCCGCTCCCGTCGGACCCCGGCCGCTCCGGCCGGGGGGTGGGCGCGGGCGCCGGCTACTTGGCGGCCTGGCGGGCCGCCCGGCGGGCCTGCAGCGCGGCCTGCCGCTCGTCGAACTTGGTCGCCTGGGCGTCCAGCCCGGCGAGGAAGAGGCCGAGCTCCTCCTGGGCCCGCGCGCCCTCCGGACCGAGACCGCCCACCTCCATGACCTTGAGGTGGCGCAGCACCGGCTGCAGCACGTCGTCGAGGTGGATCCGCAGGTTGTAGACGCCGCCGATGGCGATCTGGGCGGCGGCACGCTCGAAGCCGGGGATCCCGTGGCCCGGCATCCGGAAGTCGGTCACCACGTCGGCGATGGCCCGCATGGCCTGGTCGGGGGCGATCTCCAGGGCGGCCTTCAGCAGGTTCCGGTAGAAGACCATGTGCAGGTTCTCGTCGTTGGCGATCTTCGCGAGCAGCTGCTCGCAGAGCGGGTCGCCGGCGAAGTGGCCGGTGTTGCGGTGCGAGATGCGGGTCGCGAGCTCCTGGAAGGCCACGTAGGCGACCGACTGCAGCATGCTGTGCGCGTTGTCGGACTCGAAGCCCTCCGACATGTGCGACATCCGGGCCCGCTCCAGCTCGACCGGGTCGACGGCCCGGGTGGTGAGCAGGTAGTCACGGATCGCTATCCCGTGCCGGCCCTCCTCCGCGGTCCAGCGGTGCACCCAGGCACCCCACGCGCCCTCGCGGCCGAACATGGTCGCGATCTCGTGGTGGTAGCTCGGGAGGTTGTCCTCGGTGAGCAGGTTGACCACCAGCGCGACCCGGCCGAGCGGGGTCACCTTGGACTGGCCGAGCTCCCAGGCCTCGCCGCCGAGGACGCCGTCGAAGTCCCGGCCCTGGCTCCACGGGACGAACTCGTGGGGCATCCACTCCTTGGCGACCTTCAGGTGGCGGTCGAGTTCCTTCTCGACGACCTCTTCGAGGGCCAGGATCAGCCGGGCGTCGGTCCAGGTGCTCGAACCGAGCGAGGCGCTGCGCTGCACGGGGGCGATGGTCACGAGTCTGACTCCTGGGGGACGGGCACGCGCGGGACGGGCGCGTTGGGACGGGCGCGTCGGATACGCACTTACGGTTGCGTAGGTTACGACACCGTAAGTTGCTCGGGCCGGAAAAGACAAGCCGCCCCCGCCAGGGCTTATGTCTTCTTGACAGCCTGACGGGGGCGGCTAGCGGTCGGGGCGCGGAGGCCGGGCGGCACGGACGGCCGGTACGGACCACGGAGGGGCCAGGAGGGCCCTGACGGGGCCGGGAGGGCCCTCGGACGCTCCCGGCGCGCCCGGTGGTGCGGCTCAGACGCCGGGGATGCGCACGCGCATCGTGAGGCCGCCGCCGGAACGCGGGGTGGCCTCGATGGTGCCGTGGTGCGCGCGGACCACCGAGCGGACGATCGAGAGTCCGAGGCCGACGCCCTTGTCGCTGCGGGTCCGGTCGGCCCCCTTCACCCGGCGGAACGGTTCGAAGATGTGCTCCAGCTCGTACCCGGGGACGACCGGGCCGGTGTTGGAGACCACGAGCTCGCCGCCGCCGGGCACCGGGGCGGTGGTGATCTCGACCCACCCGCCGGCGGAGTTGTAGCGGACGGCGTTCTGCAGCAGGTTGAGCGCGATCCGCTCCAGCAGCACCCCGTTCCCGGCGACCGTCGCCGGGTGGAGCGTGGCGCGCAGCTCGACCTCGCGGTTGCCTGCCTCGGCCCGGGTCTGCTCCAGCGCCCTGGTGGCCACCTCGGAGAATTCCACCGGACGGCGGTCGGTCAGCTCGTTGTCGCTGCGGGCGAGCAGCAGGAGGCCCTCCACCAACTGCTCGCTGCGCTCGTTGGTGGCGAGCAGGGTCTTGCCGAGCTGCTGGAGGTCGTTCGAGGCGTCGGGGTCGGAGAGCTGGACCTCCAGCAGGGTCCGGTTGATCGCCAGCGGGGTGCGCAGCTCGTGCGAGGCGTTGGCGACGAAGCGTCGCTGGGAGTCGAAGGAGTGGTCGAGGCGGTCGAGCATGTCGTCGAAGGTGTCGGCCAGTTCCTTGAGCTCGTCGTCCGGCCCGTCCAGCTCGATCCGCCGGTGCAGGTCGGAGGAGGCGACCTCGCGGGCGGTGCGGGTGATCCGGCCCAGCGGGCGCAGCACCCGGCCGGCCATCGCGTAGCCGGCCGCGAAGGCGATCACGGCGAGGCAGACCAGCACGGTGAGGGACTTGCGCAGCAGGGTGTTGAGGGCCGCGCTGGAGGCGGCCTCGTGCCGCTTCACGAGGAACTGGTTGAACTGCTCGGGGGTCATCACCACGCCGTTGACGGTGGTGCCCTTCTCGAAGATGAAGGGCGGCGGCGCGACGTCGTGCAGGGCCTGGCGGAGGAAGAAGTACATGAGCATCAGCAGGACCACGCCGGCCATCAGGAACATCCCGCCGTAGAGCAGGGTGAGCCGGATCCGGATGGTGGGGCGGAACGGCAGCCAGGCGAGCATGCCGTCGCCGGGCACGTAGGTGTCCTGCGGCTGGTGCAACCGGGGGGCGCGCGGCGGGTGCACGGGCTTCGGCGGCACGGCCCTGGGTCCTGCGGCGCGCCCGCCGGCGGGCGCGCCGGAGGGCCCGCCGGCCGTGGGCGGGGTGGTCATGATGGTCCTCTCGGAGCGTCCGCCGGGGCGGCGGGCGCGATGGGGCCGGCCGCGGGGGCCGGTACGGTCAGATCCGGTAGCCGGAGCCCGGCACGGTGACGATCACCGGCGGGTCGCCGAGCTTGCGGCGCAGCGTCATCACGGTGACGCGCACGACGTTGGTGAACGGGTCGGTGTGCTCGTCCCAGGCCTTTTCGAGCAGCTGCTCGGCGGAGACGACGGCTCCGCCGGCCCGCATCAGGACCTCCAGGACGGCGAACTCCTTGGGGGCCAGCTGGACGGGCCGCCCGTCACGGATCACCTCGCGGCGGCCGGGGTCGACCGAGATGCCGGCCCGTTCCAGGACGGGGGGCAGCGGGACGGTCGCACGGCGGCCCAGCGCCCGGACCCGGGCGACGAGTTCGCTGAAGGCGAACGGCTTCGGAAGGTAGTCGTCCGCTCCGATCTCCAGCCCTTCGACGCGGTCGCTGATGTCACCGGAGGCGGTCAGCATGATCACCCTGGTGGCCAGGCCCTGGTCGACCACGCTGCGGCAGACGTCGTCACCGTGGACCAGCGGAAGGTCCCGGTCGAGCACGACCACGTCGTAGTCGTTGACCGCGATGCGCTGGAGCGCGGCCTCCCCGTCGTACACCACGTCGACGGCCATCGCCTCGCGGCGCAGACCTGTGGCGACTGCCTCGGCGAGCAGCTGCTCGTCCTCGACGACGAGAACCCGCACGGTCGTTGTCCCTTCTCCAGGCCGGCCCCGGAAAAGCGGACGCACGGCTCCGACGGTGCCCCCCATCCTGCCTGGTCCTGCGGTAAAGCAGCGATAAGCTGCCCCGGAGGCAGCGGCGGCCGGCCGCCGGGCAACGGTCCGGTGACGGTTCGGGTGTCCACCACTCCGATTGGACTGTGACGCGGGCAACTTTCTCGCGTGGGGAGGTTTCCCCGTCCCGGGGGCGGGGAGGACAGCTGCACACCCGCGATCTGGCTGTAGGCCGATCGCACCCACCCGCCGTGCGTTCATCCGCGCCGGCCCTGGGGCTGGGGCGTCACGGGAGCGGCCGAGGGCCGTCTCCGCGCCCGACCGGAGACTTCACTGCCCGGCTCGGACGCTTCCGCTGGCCACCACGACCTCGGGGCGGGGGACGCACGACCGTGCACGTCCGACACAGTAAGGGGGCCCGTATGGACGCCTTCACCGCCGGAATCCTGCAGCGCATCGCCAACGCCGAGCAGGATCTGCACCGCGCGATCGAGGCCGGGGACGAATTCCTGGCCGAGGTGGAACAGTCCGAGCTGGACGACCTCCGCCGGCTCGCCGCCGAACACGGCGTGGACACGGTGCTGGAACGGCACCGCACCGCCGCCTGACCGACCACCGACCCGACGCCGGTTCCCCGGCACCAGCGGCCCTGAGGGGGTCGTGCGAAAACCCAGGCCCTGGCATCCCCCGTATGCCAGGGCTCTTCGCTGTCCCGGCACGGCCGCGGGCCCGGCCGGAGCGGGCGCGGCACGCGCTCCCTGGCCGGCCGCGCCCGGGAGCGGGTCAGTCGGCCCAGGCCCGCAGGGCGGCGAGGCGCTCCTGGAGCGGCTCGTAGACGCCGGGCGCGGCGGCCACCGTCAGCGCTCCGTCCGGCCCGTGGCCGGGTCGGCCGCCGACCAGCGCACCGGCCTCGGCGGCGATCAGGCAGCCGGCGGCCCGGTCCCAGGGGGCCAGCCCGCGCTCGTAGTAGCCGTCCAGCCGGCCGGCGGCGACGTCACAGAGGTCCACCGCGGCGGCGCCGCCCCGGCGGATGTCGCGCACCTCGGGCATCAGGGCCAGCAGCACCTCGGCCTGCCGGACCCGGACCGGCTGGACGTAGTTGAAGCCGGTGGCGATCAGGGCCTGGCCCCACGGGGGCGCCGGACGGGCCACGATCGGCCGGCCGTCCAGCTGCGCGCCGCGGCCCAGCACGGCCTGGAACAGCTCGCCCCGGGCCGGTGCGAGGACCACGCCGACCACCGCCCGCCCGTCCAGCTCGGCGGCCACGCTGACCGCCCAGGACGGCAGTCCGTAGAGGTAGTTCACGGTGCCGTCGAGCGGGTCGACGACCCAGCGCACGCCGCTGGTGCCGGCCCGCTCGGCGCCCTCCTCGCCCAGGTAGCCGTCCCTGGGGCGGCGTTCGGCGATCAGCTCCAGGACGAGCTTCTCGGAGGCCAGGTCCATCTCGGTGACCACGTCGACCGGGCTGCTCTTGGTCCCGGCCACGCCCAGGTCGGCGGGCCGGCCGTCGAGCAGCAGGGCGCCCGCCCGCCGGGCGGCGTCCAGGGCGACGTCGAGCAGCTCGTCGAGCAGGGCCGGGTCGGGCGCGGCGGTTCCGGGAACGGCGGGGCTGGTCACGAAGGTCTCCTCGGAGGGGTCAGCGCTCGGCGGCGGCCGGGCGGGGGGCGCGCGGGTTGGGGCAGCAGGCGACCGCGCAGACGTCGTGGCCGGGGCCGAGCGTGCCGAGGGCGCGGCGGGTCACCGGCTCGCCGCGCTCGGCGGCGGCCCGCTCCAGGACGAGTTCGCGGACGGCCGCGGTGAACCGGGGGTCGGCGCCGACGGTGGCGGCCCGGGCGACCGGCAGGCCGAGTTCGGCGGCCTTGGCCGTCGCCTCGGTGTCGAGGTCGTACTTGACCTCCATGTGGTCGGAGACGAAGCCGATCGGGACCATCACCACGGCCGGGTCGCCCTCGGCGTGCCGGGCCTCCAGGTGGTCGCAGATGTCCGGTTCCAGCCACGGGGTGTGCGGGGCGCCGCTGCGGCTCTGGAAGACCAGGTCCCAGGGCCGGTCCCGGACGCCGGTCCGCTCGGCGACGGCGGTGGCGACCAGCCGGGCCACGTCCAGGTGCTGGGCGACGTACGCGCCGCCGGGGCGACCGCGGGCCGGGTCGTCCGGGGCGCCGGAGCTCTCGGCCATGGTGTCCGGGATCGAGTGGGTGGTGAACGCCAGCCGGGCGCCGTCCCGGACGTCCTCGGGGAGCCGGGTCAGGGCGTCCAGGGTGGCGTCGATCATCGGCTCGACGAAGCCGGGGTGGTTGTAGAAGTGGCGCAGCATGTCGACGGCCGGCACGGGCAGGCCCTCGGCCGCGAGCTCGGCCAGCGCGTCGGCGAGGTTCTCCCGGTACTGGCGGCAGCCGGAGTACCCGGCGTAGGCGCTGGTGGCGAGGACGGCGATCCGGCGGTGCCCGTCGGCGACCGCCTCGCGCAGGGTGTCGACCAGGTAGGGCGCCCAGTTCCGGTTGCCCCAGTAGACCGGCAGGCCGAGGCCGTGCTCGGCGAAGTCCTTGCGCAGCGCGGCCAGCAGCTCGCGGTTCTGCTCGTTGATCGGACTCACGCCGCCGAACAGGAAGTAGTGCTTGCCCACCTCCCGCAGGCGTTCCTTCGGGATGCCGCGGCCCCGGGTGACGTTCTCCAGGAACGGGACGACGTCCTCGGGGGCCTCGGGCCCGCCGAAGGAGAGCAGCAGCAGCGCGTCGTACGGGGCGGCGCCGGTGAGGGAGGTGTTGCGCGCGTCGGACATGGCACCGATCCTGCCACTGCGGGACGGACCGCCCGGGGCGGGGCCGCCCCGGGTGCCCGGAAAAATCCAGTTTGCCAAGGTTCGTAGGCTGTCCTTACCGGTCTCGTTCCTTACCCCCCTGCGGAGCTCCCGTGCTGTCCAGCTACCGCCAGATCTTCGCCGCACCCGGCAGTCTGGCCTTCTCGTCCACCGGATTCATAGCCCGGCTGCCGATCTCCATGACGGGGATCGGCATCGTCACGATGCTCTCCGAACTCAGAGGCTCCTTCGGCGTGGCCGGCCTCGTGTCGGCCACGATGGCGGTGTCCGCGGCCGTCCTGGGGCCACAGGTCTCCCGGCTGGTGGACCGGCACGGACAGCGCCGGATCCTGATGCCCGCCACCGCGATCACCGTCGCCGCCGCCGTCGGGCTGCTGATCTGCGCGCGGCTGGGGGCTCCGGTCTGGACGCTCTTCGTGTTCGCGGCCGGGATGGGCGTGATGCCGAGCGCCGGGGCGATGGTCCGGGCCCGCTGGGCGCACCTGTACCGGGACCAGGCGCCGCGGCTGCACACCGCGTACTCGTTCGAGGCGGTGGTCGACGAGGTCTGCTTCATCGTGGGCCCGATCCTCGCCGTGACCCTGGCCACCTCCGTGTTCCCGGAGGCGGGCGTGCTGCTCGCCGGGGTCTTCCTCGCGGTGGGCGTGGTGCTGTTCGCCGCCCAGCGGAGCACCGAGCCGCCCGTCCACCCCTCCGCCCGGCACACCGGCACGCCGGTGATCCGCAACCGCGGCCTCCAGGTGCTGATCCTGACCTTCGTGGCGACCGGCGCGATCTTCGGCTCGGTCGAGGTGGTCACCGTCGCCTACGCGAAGGCGCAGGGGCACACGGCGATCTCCAGCGTGATCCTGGCGCTCTGGGCCTTCGGCTCCTGCCTGGCCGGGGTGGTGTTCGGGACGCTGAAGCTGACCGGCTCCATGGCCGGCCGCTTCCTCGGCGGGGTGGTGTTCATGGCGGTCAGCATGGTGCCGCTGCTGCTGATCGCCGAGTCGGTGAGCGGGGTCGGCGGACTGGTGGCGGTCGGCGGCGCGCTGCTGATCGCGGGCATCGCCATCTCCCCCACCCTGATCACCGCGATGGCGCTGGTCGAGCGCCTGGTCCCGCCGGCCCAGCTGACCGAGGGCATGACCTGGACGACCACGGGGCTCGCCCTCGGTGTCGCGACCGGCTCCTCGGCCGGCGGCTGGGTGGTCGACGCGGCCGGGGCGGCCGCCGGATACTGGGTGCCGTTGACCGCCGGGGCGTTCGGCGTGGTCGCCGCGCTGATCGGGACGGGGCGGCTGCGGACCGGCTTGGCCGCGCTGGAGGCCACGCCGCCCGCCGCCAAGACCGTAGACCTCGAACGGTGAGCTGACTTACCCTCCTCCCTACCCGTGGGCTACCCGCGGGTAGGGACCCAGGTGCGCCGACGCCGCTCGGCCACGGAGCAGGAGGCGCCGCAATGCCCCAGGCCAGGACCGCAGCCCGTACCCGCTGGACCAACTGGGCGGGCAACCAGAGCGCCCACCCGGCCCGGGCGGTCACCCCCGGGACGGCGGAGGAACTGGCCAAGGAGATCCTGCGCGCCGCCGACGGGGGCCGGACGGTCAAGGCGGTCGGCTCCGGCCACTCCTTCACCTCGATCGCCTCCGCCGGGGACGGCGTCCTGGTCCGCCCGCACGCGATGACCGCCGTCCGGGGCGTCGACCGGGAGAACGGCACGGTCACCGTCGAGGCCGGGCTCCCGCTGCACCGGCTCAACCGGGTGCTCGCCGCCGCCGGCCTCTCGCTCACCAACATGGGCGACATCGAGGTGCAGACCGCGGCCGGCGCCACCAGTACCGGCACCCACGGCACCGGCCGGGACTCCGCCTCGCTCGCCGCCCAGCTCCGCGGGCTGGAGATCGTGCTCGCCGACGGCAGCATCCGGCAGTGCTCCCCCACCGAGAACGCGCGGCTCTTCGAGGGCGCCCGGCTCGGCCTCGGCGCGCTCGGTGTGATCACCGCGCTCACCTTCGCGGTGGAACCGGCCTTCCTCCTCACCGCCCACGAGCAGCCGATGGGCTTCGACGAGGTACTGGAGCGGCTGGACGACCTGACCGCCGTCAACGAGCACTTCGAGTTCTACTGGTTCCCGCACACGTCCCGCTGCTCGACCAAGCGGAACAACCGCAGCCAGGGGCCGGCCGCACCGCTGCCCCGGTTCAAGGAGTGGCTGGAGGACGACTTCCTCTCCAACACCGTCTGGGAGGGGGCCTGCCGGGTCGGCCGCCGGTTCCCCGCCGCGGTGCCCACCATCGCCGCGGTGGCCAGCCGCGCCTGGTCGGACCGGAGCTACACCGACACCGCGTACCGGGTGTTCACCAGCCCCCGCACGGTCCGGTTCACCGAGATGGAGTACGCGGTGCCGCGTGAGGCGGTCGGCGACGTCCTGCGCGAGCTGAGGGCGATGGTCGAACGGTCGGACTGGCGGATCAGCTTCCCGGTCGAGGTGCGGTTCGCGCCCGCCGACGACCTCTGGCTCTCCACCGCCCACGGCCGGGACACCGCCTACATCGCCGTCCACCTCTACCGGGGCACCGCCGAACAGGGCTACTTCACGGCCGTCGAACAGCTCATGACCGCCCACCGGGGGCGGCCGCACTGGGGCAAGCTGCACACCCGGGACGCCGAGTACCTCGCCGGGGCCTACCCCCGGTTCGCGGACTTCACCGCGCTGCGGGACGAGGTCGACCCGGACCGCCGGTTCGGCAACGACCACCTCCGCCGGGTGCTGGGGGCCTAGCCGCTTCCCCGCCCGACCCGCCCGACCCGCCCGAACTGCCCGACCCGCCTGCCTCGGCCCTCTCGGCCGGCCCTACTGACCCGACCCGCCCGGCTGCTGCTGCGGATCCGGAGCCGCCGGGTTGGTGGCCGCCGGCGGGACGACCGCGGTACCCGGGGCCGGGGGCTTCGGCGTCGCACCGCCGGACGGACCGGCGGAGGCCCCGCCCCCGGACGGCGCGGACGACTCGCCGGAGGGACGGGCGGAGGGCGTCGCGCCCGGACTCCCGCCCGGGTCCGGCGTGGAGCCGGCCGAGGGGGACGCGGTGGCGCCGGACGTCCCGGTGCCCGCGCCCGGACTCGTTCCCGGGCTCGGGCGTTCCGAGGCGCCGCCGCCCTTGCCCGCCGAGGGCGAGGCCCCCGGTCCGCCGGTCGCACCGGGAGACGGCACGGGCGAGGGGACGGAGGAGGGTCCGCCACCCGACGGCCCGCCGTCCGACGGGGCCGGTGGCTTCCGCTCGACCGTGCCGCCCAGCGAGGTGCCGGTACCCGACCCGCCCTTCACCGTCGCGGACACCGGCTGCCCGGTGGCGAGCTCGAACGCGAGTATCGGCACCATCGCGAGCGTGAAGACCAGCGCGGAGACCGTCGCGTACGACTTCCACGTCCAGCGCCGACGCGCCCGGACCGTGCGCGGGGCGTTCCACTCCGCGGAGGGCGGCTCGGAAGACCGGGTCGAGGACGGGGTGGTGGAGACCCCCGGCACCGGTTGCGGTCCGGTCGCCTGCCGCAGCCCGTTCGCCAACTGGCCCGGCGCGGCGGTGCGGTCCACCGCCTCCCGCAGCTGTTCGCCGGTCCTTTTGAAAACGTGCTGGAACACCGCACCGCCGGTGGTCGCGCCGACACTCACCACGGCCGCGCCCAGAATGGTTCCGTAGACCCCGAGTTCGGACGCGAGCAGCGCCCCCACCACCGTGGCCAGCGCACTCGCCACGACCTGAGCCACACTCAGATCAATTCGCCTGCGACCTTCCTTGCCGTCCTCCCCGGCGGGCTTCTCCTGCGGCATCGACATCCCTCAAGTCAGTACGACTGTCTTTCGAACAAGTCACTCCATCTTGCCCAAAGAAGGACACAAGGGTCGAAAATGCGGTTCTGTGCGGGAGATATATGTGAAGATGATCACCGTTCACCGGGTGATCCTCGGCCATTGAGGTCGTGCGCTCTTGAGATTCCCGTGAATCGCGGGAGACTTGAGCGGCGAGCCGCCCCTCTGGTTGCCACGAATGGAGTACTGTTCGTAAAGCCTGAGCCTTGGGTCGACTTGTCGACTACCCATCAACAGGGAAGCCGACAAGGAGCCACGGTGCAGACACGCACGGCGACGCCCGTCCCGGATCGTCGCGTTCACTGCGCGTGCGAGAACGGCCGGGACACCCAGGCGCGACGTCGACGGATGGCGTGGCAAAAAGGCAACCGTGCCACAGCGGCGTGACCGGGCGTAAGCCCGACACGCCGGGGAACTCAGCAAGGTTGTGGCCAGTCGCGAGCGGGCAGGCCACACTCAGTACGGGAGCAGCGACGCAGGTGACGTCGGCAGGCACCACCCGGGAGGTAACCGTGCCCGAACTGCGGGTTGTGGCCGTCAGCAACGACGGCACACGGCTGGTGCTCAAGGCCGCCGACAGCACGGAGTACACCCTTCCCATCGACGAGCGGCTTCGTGCCGCCATCCGTGGTGACCGTCCGCGTCTCGGCCAGATCGAGATCGAGGTGGAGAGCCACCTCCGTCCTCGGGACATCCAGGCCCGGATACGAGCCGGTGCCTCCGCCGAGGAGGTCGCGCAGGCGGCCGGCATCTCCGTCGACCGCGTCCGACGCTTCGAGGGTCCCGTCCTGGCCGAGCGCGCCTTCATGGCCGAGCGGGCCCGGAAGACCGCGATCCGCCGGCACGGCGAGTCCTCCGGCCCCCAGCTGGGCGAGGCGGTGGCCGAGCGGCTGGCGCTGCGCGGCGCGGAGAAGGACACCGAGCGCTGGGACTCCTGGCGCCGCGACGACGGTACGTGGGAGGTCATCCTCTCCTACCGGGCCGACGGCGAGGGCCGCAGCGCGGCCTGGACGTACGACCCGCCCCGGCGCCTGGTGCAGCCCAACGACGACGAGGCCCGCGCGCTGATCGGCGAGAACGTCGAGCGCGAGGAGGAGTCGGTCTTCCCGTTCATCCCGCGGATCGCCCGGCTCCCCCACGACCGGCCGCTGCGGCCGATGATCGACCGTCCCTCCGCGGACCGGATCATGTCGTCCCGCGAGGTGCGCGAGTCCCGCGAGGCGACGGCCGAGGCCAGGGACTCGCTGACCAGCCTGCTGGACGTCGTCCCGGCGTTCCGGGGCGACCTCGCCGTGGGCGCCCCGCCGCCGGTCGAGCCGATGCCCGCCGAGGTCGCCGAGGAGGCCGAGGAACCGGCGGCCGCCGCTCCGGCGGTCGGCGCGGGCTCCGCGTACGCGGACATCCTGATGCCGCGCGCGGTCGCGCCGCACCGGGAGCGACTGGTCGGCACCACCGACCGGCAGGCCGAGGCGGACGGCGTCCGGCCCGGGCGCCGGGCCACCGTGCCGAGCTGGGACGAGATCGTCTTCGGCAGCCGGCGCAAGAAGCAGGAGTGACACCGGGCACGACGGTGTGACGAAGGGGCGGGAGGCCGTGGCCTCCCGCCCCTTCGTCACACCGTCACCCGTCACCCGTCACGGGTGGCGTCGGCCGGGCCCGGGATCAGCCCGGCTGGTCGGTGACCGCGACCGGCCGGGTCTCGTCACCGGACCACTCGCTCCA
Organism: Kitasatospora sp. NPDC002965; assembly: GCF_040611255.1. NCBI lineage: Bacteria > Bacillati > Actinomycetota > Actinomycetes > Kitasatosporales > Streptomycetaceae > Kitasatospora > Kitasatospora sp. NPDC002965. The sequence continues at coordinate 15,585 of NZ_JBEXNT010000066.1, forward strand.
GGAGCCCGGGTAGAGGGTGGCCGGCAGGCCGGCCACCGCCAGCGCCAGGATCTGGTGCGCGGCGGTCACCCCGGAGCCGCAGTAGACGGCCGTCCCCCGCTCCCCCGCTCCCAGCGCCCGGAACCGGGCGGCGAGTTCGGCGGGCGCCAGGAAGCGGCCGTCCGGGCCGACGTTCTCGGTGGTCGGCGCCGAGACCGCACCCGGGATGTGCCCGGCACGCGGGTCGATCGGCTCGGTCTCGCCGCGGTAGCGCTCCCCCGCCCGGGCGTCCAGCAGCAGACCCTCACGGGCCCAGACGGCGGCGCCGTCCGCGTCGACCGTCGGCAACTGCCCCGGGACCGGCTTGAAGTCGCCCTCCCCGGCGGGCGGTGCCTCGGTGGTCACCGGCAGGCCGGCCTCCTGCCAGGCCGCGAAACCGCCGTCCAGGACGCGGACGTCCGGGTGGCCGGCCCAGCGCAGCAGCCACCAGGCGCGGGCCGCGGCCAGCGAGGTCGCGCCGTCGTACAGCACCACCGGGCGGTCGGCGCTGACGCCGAAGCCCCGCAGGGCGGCGCCGAACGCCTCCGGGTCGGGCAACGGGTGACGGCCACCGCGGCCGGGCGGGCCGGCCGGGGCGGCGAGATCCGTGTCCAGGGACACGAAGTGGGCGCCGGGCAGGTGGCCCGCCGAGTAGTCGTCGATGCCGGGCGGGCCGCCGAGCTGCCAGCGCACGTCGAGCAGAACCGGCGGGTGCGCGGAGTCGAGCGCCGCCCGCAGGTCGGTCACCGAGACCAGCGGGGAATCATCGTGATGGGTCGTCATGGCGGCCATTCTGGCGCAGCGCGACCTGGCCGGCGCTCTTTGTCCGGTCTTTGCCGGACTTTCCGCGCGGCCCGAGGGTTCGATGCACGCCACGGTGGAAGCATCACCCTCACTGCGCCGTTTCGTGCGCCTACCGCCCGTGAGGAGACTGTCATGCCCGCGGTGACACTCCGGCTGGCCCAGGGCACCCCGTGCTGGGTCAGCCTGATGACCGACGACCTGCCCGGCTCCCGGGCGTTCTACGGCGAACTGCTCGGCTGGGACTTCGCGCCGGGCCCCGGCCCGCTCGGCGAGTACGTCCGGGCCCGGCTCGGCGGGGAGTCGGTGGCCGGCCTCGGGGAGTCCTCGGTGACGGGCTTCCCCGTGCAGTGGACCACGTACTTCGCGGTGGACGACGCCGACCGGGCGACCCAGTCGGTGCGGGAGTGCGGCGGGACGGTCGCGGTCGGGCCGCTGCAGGCCGAGCGGGCCGGGCGGCTGGCGATCGCCTCCGACGTCTCCGGCGCGGTCTTCGGGCTCTGGCAGGGCGAGGAGCACCCGGGCCGGGAGACCGGACCCGAGCCGGGCGGCCCGGCCTGGGCGGAACTGCTCACCCCGGACGCGGACGGGGCGGCGGCCTTCTACCGTGCGGTGCTCGGGGTGTCGGCGGCGGCGGCCGAGGGCGGGTCGGCGCTGCTGGTGGGCGGCCGGCCGGTGGCCGGGATCCGCCGCGGCGACGAGCTGCGCGGCCACCCGCCGCGCTGGCGGTCCCATTTCGCCGTGCAGGACGTCGACTTGACGGCCCGCCGGGCGGCGGAGCTGGGCGGCCGGGTGCTGGTCCCGCCGCAGGAGACGGTGCGCGGCCGGGCGGCCCGGCTGGCCGACCCGCGTGGCGGGCACTTCTCGGTGCTCGAAGCCCGGGCCTGACCTGACCCGACCCGGGGCCTGACGTGACCTGACCGCGAACCTGTCGGTCCGTGCACCTCAGAGCGTGGGCTGCTGCTCCTCGAAGGGGAGGACGTCCGGGGAGAGGACGGAGGCCCGGGCGGTGGCGGCGGTGAGCCGGCGGCGGTGGTGGCGGCGGCAGAGCACCTCGTAGCCGACCTCGTCGTCGCGGACCGAGATGTCGCCGATCACGACCTGGGCGCCCTCGACCACCATCACGCCGCCGACGGTCCGGGCGTTGTGGGTGGCGCGGGCACCGCACCAGCAGAGCGCCTCGACCTGGAGCACCTCGACCCGGTCGGCCAGCTCGATCAGCCGCTGCGACCCGGGGAAGAGCCGGGTGCGGAAGTCGGTGGTGATGCCGAACGTGTAGACGTCGATGTCGAGTTCGTCGACCACCCGGGCGAGCTGGTCGACCTGCTCGGCGGCGAAGAACTGGGCCTCGTCACAGATCAGGTAGTCGACCCGACCGCCGGCCGAGAGCCGCTGCACGACGTGCGCGTGGAAGTCGAAGCCGTCGGCCACCTCGACCGCGTCGGCGCGCAGGCCGAGGCGGCTGGAGATGGTGGCCTTTCCGGCCCGGTCGTTACGGGTGAGGATGATCCCCTGCCGACCGCGGGCGGCGTGGTTGTGGTCCATCTGGAGCGCGAGCGTCGACTTGCCGCAGTCCATCGTGCCCGAGAAGAACACCAGTTCAGCCATGGGTGGTGCAGAGGCCTTTCGGATCGGGGGAGTTCAGCTGCGGACTTCGAGCAGCGGCACGAACTGCTCGACCGGGGTCATCGAGCCGTGCAGGCCGATCATCGCGGACTCGCCGGGCTCGTTGCGGGAGGCGGTGATCGCGATGTCGTCCCGGGCTGCGGCGACCACGTCGCCGATCCGGTGGTAGACCCGGTCGTCCACCGCGGGGCCGAACCAGCCGGCGGCGATCGCCTGGTCGCGGGTGGCCACCCACATCCGGTCACCGAGCACCTCGCTCCAGACCGTGTGGACGTCCGCGGCCGCGCCGGGGACCGCGTAGACGTGCCGGGCCCGCCCCTCGCCGCCGAGCAGGGCGACCCCGGCGCCGAGCTCCCAGTCCTCGTCGAAGTCGATGCGGTCCTCGGGGGCGATGTCGATCATGCCGTGGTCGGCCGTGACGTACATCGCCGAGCGCGGCGGCAGCTGTTCGGCGAGCCGGCGGGCGAGCCGGTCGACCGCGTCCAGGGTCATCCGCCAGTCGTCGGAGTCCACGCCGAAGCGGTGCCCCGCGCCGTCCAGTTCGCTGACGTAGGTGTAGACCAGCGCGCGGTCGTGCTCGGCCAGCCAGGCGGCGGCCAGGTCCATCCGCTCCTCGCCGGTGGTACGGCCGTGGAAGGTGCCGCCGGAGAGCGCCACCCTGGTCAGCGGCGTCTGGGCGAACAGCGGGGACGACACCTGGGCGGTGGCCACCCCGGCGGCGTGGGTCTGCTGGAAGACGGTCGGGTACGGCTGCCAGGCCGCCGGGTCGGTCGGCGGCTGCCAGCGGAGCTGGTTCATCAGGTGCCCGGCGCCGGGGACGGCCACCGTGTAGCCGACCAGGCCGTGCAGACCGGGCGGGGTGCCGGTGCCCACCGAGGCCAGCGAGGTGGCGGTGGTGGAGGGGAAGCCGGCGGTCAGCGGGCGACCGGTGCCGCCGAGCGAGCCGGAGGTCAGCGAGGAGAGGAACGGCGCGTACTCGGGGTGGCGCAGCAGCAGCTCCCAGCCGAGGCCGTCGACCAGGAAGACCACCACGCGGTCGGCGGGCGCGATCGGCAGCGTCGCGGTGAAGCCCGGGACGCCGAGGCCGGCCGCCACCGAGGGCAGCAGGTCGCAGAGCGAGCCGCTGCCGTAGGGGGGCGCGGGGGCGGCGGCCGGGTCGAGGAGCTCGAAGGCGTCGTAGTCGTCGGGGGCGAAGGGCATGTGGCGGGGGTGGCTTCCTGGCTGGCCGGTGCGTCACGGGCGCGGTGGCGGGGCCGCGTCCGGGCGTGCGTCGGTACGGGTCGGTCCGGCGGGGATCGGTCCGGTGTACGGGTCGGTCCGGTGGCGATCGGTCCTTCGGGGTCGGGCGGGCGGGGGTCGGGCGGGAACCGGGTTCAGACCCGGGAGCCGCCGCCGGTCGTCGCCTCGGAGAGCGCGCGGGCGAAGACCAGCGCCTGGGCGACCGTCTCCGGGCCGTCGCCGGCCTCGCTGACCCGCAGGGACAGGTCGTCGGCCGTGGCCGAACCGGTGTAGCCGTGGTCCGCCTCGCAGTTGGGGTCGGAACAGCCGGCCGGTTCGAGGTCGAGGCGCTGGACGGCGCCCCAGCCGATGGTGAGCACGACCTCGCGCGGGAGGGTGCCCGGGGTGTAGGTCTCCGGGTTGGCGACCATCCGGCTCACCACGACGGAGTTGATCCGGTCCAGCCGGACGCTCTCGGTGGAGGTCGTCGCGTACGGGACGGCGGGGGTGGTCGCGTCACCGGACTGCTCGTCGGTGTGGCTCACCACGAACCGCGTGGAGGTGAGGACCAGCACCGTGACGTGCCGGCGGACCTCGTTGGCGTCGAACGTGGTCTCCTGGTGCACCAGGTAGGAGCTGATCGGCTCGGGGCCCACCGCGGACTCCACCGCCTCGGACACCAGGGCCGGGTAGTAGCCGCTGCGTTCGATCGCCGAGCGCAGGTCCTGCGTGGTGGTGGTACCGGTCTTCGCCATAACTCCATCCTGGCATGGTCCGCCGACGAAGCGGGCGGCACGGCGCCGAGCTTCGGACAACGGCGCCCGCGGTCCGGACGCAACCAAGGAAGGTTACAGCGTGCTCATCGCGCGCGGACCCAGATCACTGCGGACCGGCAGGGGCGCGATCCGCACGCGCGCCCCCAGGATCGCCAGCCCGTGCGGGGCGACGACCACCGGTTCGAGATCCACCGAGGCGACCTCCGGCAGGTCGTCGACCAGCCGGGACACCCGCAGCAGCAGCTCCTCCAGCGCGCCGGTGTCGACCGCCTCGGCGCCGCGCCAGCCGAACAGCAGCGGGGCCGCGCGGACCTCGCGGACCAGCCCGGCGACGTCCTGGTCGGTGGCCGGAACCAGCCGGTGGGCGACGTCGCCCAGGAGTTCGGCGGGGGCACCGGCCAGGCCGAAGGAGAGGATCGCGCCGACCGCCGAGTCGACGGTGGCCCCGATCACGGTGTCGACCCCGCGCGGGGCGAGCCGCTGCACCACCAGCGCGGCCTCGGCGGCGCCGCCGAGCAGGGCGTCCAGCTCCCGGTGCGCACGGCGCAGCCCGGCTTCGCCGGTCAGGTCCAGCCGGACGCTGCCGAGGTCGGGGCGGTGGCGCAGGTGCGGCGCGGTGGCCTTGAGGGCGACGGGGTAGCCGAGGGTCGCGGCGGCCCGCACGGCGGTCTCCTCGTCGGGGGCGGGCAGCGTCGGCGAGACGTCGATGCCGTAGCGGGCGAGCAGCGCGACGGTGTCGGCGTCGGGCAGGGTGATCCGGGCTCCGCCGGGCTGGGTGCGGGCGGCGATCGCGGCGCGGGTGGAGAGCGCGGCCTCGACCAGGCCGCGGGCGCCGGCCTCGTCGATCCGGTCGAGCTCGGGGACCCGGGCGGTCTCCTCGGCCTCGGCCATCCGGCGGCGCCAGTCGGCGTAGTGGACGGCGTGGGCCAGCGCGTGCACGGCCCGTTCCGGTGCGGGGTAGGCCGGGATGCCGCCGGGGCGCAGCCGGGACGGCAGGTCGGTGAGCGCCAGGTGGGCGAGGAGCAGCGGCTTGCCCAGGGCCCGGGCACGGGTGCCGGCCTCCAGCAGGGCGGCGGCGATCTCGGGGTCGTCGGAGCCGACCTCGGGGTCGTCCGGGCCGGTGAGCCGGCCGCCCATGAACGCGTGCGCGGAGGTCCCGATCGGCGGGATGGCGACGGCGATCACCGCGTCCACCGCCGGGTCGTCCAGCGCGGTGTCCAGGGCGATCCGGAAGTTCTCGCCGGTGGCGGCGGTGGTGAGGTCGACGGGGGTGCGCGGGCGCAGGCCCGCGGAGAGGCAGGCGTCGTGGGTGAGCAGGCCGAGCGAGTCGGAGTTGCCGACGACGGCGACCCGGTCGCCGGGCGGCAGCGGCTGGAGGGCGAGCAGTTCGCCGGTGTCGTACAGCTCGGTGATGGTCTCCACCCGGGTGACGCCGGCCTGCTGGAAGAGCGCGTCGACGGTGGCGTCGCGCAGGCCGGTGGCGGTGGGCGGGACGGCGTGACCGGGCGGGAGGCTGCCGGTGTGGCGGGCTCCCTTGACCACGACCACCGGCTTGGCCTGGGCGAGCCGGCGGGCGATCCGGGTGAACTTGCGCGGGTTGCCGAAGGACTCCAGGTAGAGCAGGACGACGTCGGTGGACGGGTCCTCGGCCCAGTACTGGAGGAAGTCGTTGCCGGAGACGTCGGCGCGGTTGCCGACCGAGGCGAAGGAGGAGATGCCGAGGCCGCGCCGGTGGGCGGACTCCAGGAGGGCGACGCCGATCGCGCCGGACTGGCAGAAGACGCCGAAGCCGCCCCGGCCGGGCAGGACGGGGGCGAGCGAGGCGTTCAGCGGGCGGTCGGGGTCGGTGGAGATCAGGCCGAAGGCGTTCGGGCCGATCACCCGCATGCCGGCCGCGCGGGCCTGGCGGACCAGGGCGCGCTGGCGGTCGCGGCCCTCGGGGCCGGTCTCGGCGTAACCGGCGGTGACCACCACCAGGCCCTGGACGCCGTGCGCGCCGCACTCGGCGACGGCCGCGGGGACGGCGGAGACGGGGACGGCGATCACCGCGAGGTCGACCGGCCCGGGGATGTCCAGGATCGAGCGGTGCACCGGGACGCCGTCCAGCTCGGTGCCGGGCGGGGCGTTGCGGTTGACCGCGTAGACGGGCCGGTCCTCGTCGGCGGAACCGGCCAGCAGGTCGCGGAGCAGGGCCCGGCCGACGGTCTGCGGGTTACGGGAGGCGCCGATCACCGCGACCGAGCGCGGGGTGAGCAGCCGCTGGACGGACCGGGCCTCGGCGCGGTGCTCGCGGGCCCGCATGACGGCGAGCGAGGCGGCGGTCGGTTCGAGGTCGAACTCCAGGTGGACGACGCCGTCGGCGAAGCTGCGGTGCTGGGTGTAACCGGCGTCGGTGAAGACCTTCACCATCTTGCGGTTCTCGGGCAGCACCTCGGCCTGGAAGCGGCGGATGCCGCGCTCCTGGGCGACCGCGGCGATGTGTTCCAGCAGGGCGGAGGCGACGCCGCGGCCCTGGTGGGCGTCCTGGACCAGGAAGGCCACCTCGGCGTCGGTGCCGGTCTCGGAGGGGCGGCCGTCGGCGTCGATCCGGTCGTACCGGACGGTGGCGATGAAGCGGTCGCGGACGACGACGGCGAGGCCGACCCGGTTGACGAAGTCGTGGTGGGTGAAGCGGCGGACGTCCTTGTCGGAGAGCCGGGGGTAGGGCGCGAAGAAGCGGAAGTACTTGGACTGGTCGGAGACCTGTTCGTAGAACTCGACCAGGCGGCCGGCGTCGGCGGTGCCGATCGGCCGGATCCGGGCCGTGCCGCCGTCGCGCAGCAGGATGTCCGCCTCCCAGTGCTGGGGGTAGTCCGGCTCGGCGGGCCGGCCGTGCTGCCGGTCCTTCTCGCCCGGCCGGACCGGCCGGTCCTGCTGGTCCTGCTGGGGGGGCGGTGCCGCGGAGTCGTCCACATTCGTCAGGTTATCCGGCGGCGAGCCGAATGGCGCCGGGCGTGCGCACGAGGCAGGGTGGACACGGCCGTTGGCCGGGGGTTATGCGCCGGTTATGCCCCCGAAAGAAACAATCACAAGTCCCGAACGCAGCTCCTCGCCGGGGTCGGCTGCATGCAACACTGGTCTAGACAACATGGCCGATTCCCCCATCACGGCCATGACCAGCTTTACCGGAAAGGCACGTCTCATGGCTGAGCGCCGCGTCACCATCGGTTGGGCCGAGGGCCTGCACGCCCGTCCCGCCTCCGTCTTCGTCAAGGCCGTGACCGCCACCGGCGTGCCGATCACCATCGCCAAGCCCGGCGGCAAGCCGGTCAACGCCGCCTCCATGCTCGGCCTGCTCGGCCTGGGCGCCCAGGGCGGCGAGGAGGTCGTCCTGGCCTCCGACGCCGAGGGCGCCGACGAGGCCCTGGACCGCCTGGCCCGGCTCGTCCAGGAGGGCCTGGACGAGCTGCCGGCCGCGGCCTGAGCCGACCGCCTCCGCACGCGCCGGAGCCCGGGCCCCGTTGGTCGGGGGGCCCGGGCTCCGTCACGTCCGCCCTGCGCTCAGCCGGCCGCGATCGCCCGCAGGATGTCCAGCCGGGCCGCCCGGCGGGCCGGCCGCAACCCGGCCACCGCGCCCGCCACCAGCCCGGCGACCAGCACCACCGACAGCTGCAACGGCGGCACCGCGAAGCTGCCCGTCCCCTCGGTGTCGGCCGCCCGCACCAGCGCCCAGCCGAGGAACGCCCCCAGGCCCAGCCCGCCGATCGTGCCGAACAGCGCCACCAGCACCGACTCCCAGCGGACCATCGCCCGCAGCTGGCTCCTGGTCTGCCCGACCGCGCGCAGCAGCCCCAGCTCCCTGGTCCGCTCGTGCACCGCCAGGGTCAGCGTGTTGGCGATCCCCAGCAGCGCGATCAGCACCGCCAGCGCCAGCAGCGCGTAGACCACCGAGAGCATGATGTCGACCACCGAGGCGGCGCTCTTCGCGTACTCGGACCTGGTCTGCACCGACGGGTTGCCGAACGGCTCCGCCGCCTTCGTCACCGCCGCCTTGCCCGCCGCGAGCGAGACGCCGTCACGCAGCGCCACCGCCACCAGCGAGTCCGCGTCCTGGCCCTTGTGCGGCGCCCACGCCTCCCGGGTGATCAGGTAGTCCCCGGTCAGCTCGCCGCCCCGGTAGAGCGCCTTCACCGTGAACGGGGCCTCGGCGCCGTCGCTGAACCGCACCGGGACCTGCGTCCCCACCTGCCAGCCGTGCTTCTCGGCCTCCGTCCGGGAGACCGCCAGGCCGTCCGTCCCCAGCTGGAGCGAACCGTCCACCCGGCCGAGGTCGACGATGCCGGACAGCTTCGTCGGGTCGGTGACGTCCAGGGTCCGGCCGTGGCCGTCCACCCGGGCCACGCCCCGGCCGAGCCCCACGCTCTGCTGCACCTCCGGCAGCCCGCCGATCGCCTCCGCCAGCTTCGGGCTCAGCCCGCCGCCGCGGAACCCGCCGGTCGAGACCGCGAGGTCCCCGGCGAAGGTCTTCTTCACCGTGTCGTCCATCGTGGCCTTGATCGAGGCACCGAAGACCGTGAACAGCGACACCACCGTGACCCCGACCATCAGCGCGCTGGCCGTCGCCGCCGTCCGCTTCGGGTTGCGGGCCGCGTTCCGCTCCGCCAGCACGCCGGGCATCCCGCGCAGCCTCGGCAGCGGGGCACCCAGCACCCGCACCACGAAGGTCGCGAACACCGGCCCCAGCACCACCACACCGAGCAGCGTGCCCAGCGCACCGCCCGCCGTCAGCGCCACCGACGGCCCGTTCGTCGCACCGACCACCGTGCCGACCACACCCGCCGCCACCAGCAGCGAGCCGACCGCCCAGCGGATCCGGCCGGCCCGGCCGGCCGCCGCGGTGTCCACGGCCACCGCGCGCATCGCGGCCAGCGGAGCCGTCCGGCCGGCCCGGACCGCCGGCAGCACCGCCGAACCGACCGCCGTCACCGTCCCCACCAGCAGCGGCAGCGCCACCGAGACCGCGCTGATCGCCAGCCCGCCGGTGGGCAGGTTGAACCCGATCACCTTGAACAGCGACTTCAACCCCGCCGCCACACCGATCCCGCCGAGCAGACCGGCCACCGAGGCCGCCAGGCCCACCGCGACCGCCTCCGCCAGGGTCGCCGCCAGCACCTGGCCGCGCGCCGCACCCAGGGCCCGCAGCAGCGCGTTCTCCCGCGTCCGCTGCGCCACCACGATGGCGAACGTGTTGTAGATGGTGAAGGTCGCCACCAGCAGCGCGATACCCGCGAACACCAGCAGCAGCGTGGTGAACATGGTCAGGAACCGGCTGGACACCTGGTCGGTGGCCTCCTGGGTGACCTTGGCCCCGGTCACCGCCTCCAGACCGGACGGCAGGTTCGCGGACAGCGCCGTCACCAGCTCCTGCTGGGAGACACCGCTCGCCGCCCGGAACTGGATCGAGCTGGCCTGGCCCTGCCCCTTCGGCGTCAGGTACCGCTCGGCGTCCGCCAGCGTCAGCCCGGTGTAGGTGTTCTGGCCCATGCCGTCGGCCTCGGGGCCGAAGGTCGCGATCCCGACGATCCTCACCGTCACCGGGTCGGGGGTGCGCAGCAGCGTGGAATCGCCCACCGCCAGACCGCCTGCCTTGGCCGCGCCCCGGTTGATCACCGCCTCCCCCGGCTGCTCCGGCGCCCGGCCCTCGGCCAGCCGGTACGGGTTCAGCCCGCTGTCCGCCTGCCAGTAGCCGGCCAGGGTGGGCGGCCCCTGGCCGCCCACCGCCTTGCCGTTGCTGCCGATCAGCTGGCCGAAGCCCTGGACGGCCGGCTCGGCCGCCGCGACGCCGGGCACCGACCGCAGTCGGTCGGCGAGCGCGAGGTCCACCGGGGCCCGGACGCCGCCCGGGGTGTTCTCGGTGTCCATGACGTCGGCGCTGCGCACCACCGCGTCGGTGCCCCGGTTGGCGTCGGCGAAGAGCGTGTCGAAGCTGTTGCGCAGGGTGTCGCCGAGAACCAGCGTCCCGGCCAGGAAGCTCACCCCGAGCATGATCGCGGTGAACGTCCCGGCCAGCCGCCGTTTGTGCGCCGCCAGCGAGCGCAGGCTGATCCTGAGGGTGGCGGTGGTGCTGCTCATGACCGGACGCCTCCCCGGCCGGCGCCGGAGCCGCGCTCGAAGGCCTTCATCCGGTCCAGCACCCCGTCCGGGGTGGGCCGCTCCATCCGGTCCACCAGCCGGCCGTCGGCGAGGAAGAGCACCTCGTCCGCGTAGCCGGCGGCGGTCGGGTCGTGGGTGACCATGACCACGGTCTGGCCCATGTCGTCCACCGCGCGGCGCATCAGGCCCAGCACCTCGGCCCCGGTACGGGAGTCCAGGTTGCCGGTCGGCTCGTCCGCGAAGACCACCTCCGGGCGGCCGGCCAGCGCCCGGGCCAGCGCGACCCGCTGCTGCTGCCCGCCGGAGAGCTCGGTCGGCCGGTGGCCCAGCCGGTCACGCAGACCGACCGCGTCGATCAGGGTCTCCACCCACGACTCGTCCACCGTCCCGCCGGCCAGGTCGACCGGCAGGGTGATGTTCTCCCGCGCCGTCAGCACCGGCACCAGGTTGAAGGACTGGAAGACGAAACCGATCCGCTCCCGGCGCAGCACCGTCAGCTTGCGGTCGCTCAGCCCGTCCAGCTCGGTGTCGCCGATCATCGCGGTGCCGGCGGTCAGCCGGTCCAGCCCCGCCGCGCAGTGCAGCAGGGTGGACTTGCCGGAACCGGACGGGCCCATGATCGCGGTGAGCCGGCCGGCCGGGAACCCGACCGTCACGTGGTCCAGGGCGCGGACCTCCGTCCGGCCGATGCCGTAGACCTTCACCGCCTCGGAGACCTGGGCCGCCATCCGGTCGGTCTCGACCAGTTCGAGGACGGGGAACGCCGTCACTTGGCACCGCCCCGGCCCGGCTTGGTGTCGTCGGGGCCCTCCAGGTGCTCCAGCAGGGTGTCCCGGCGGATCCGGTACTCCTCCTCGGTGATCTGGCCCTCGGCGTACCGGCGGGCCAGCGAGGCCAGCGGGCCCTCGGGGCCGCCCGGCCAGCCGCCGCGCCATCCCGGGCCGCCGCCCCACGGGCCACCGGCCCACGGCGGGCCCCACGGACCGCGGCCGGCTCCGCCGCGGCGGCGCAGCGTGGTCACCACCACGACCAGGACGAGCAGCCAGAACAGCGGGAAGATCAGGAACCACGGACCCGGGCCGCCGCCCCACGGGCCCCAGCCCTCCCGGCAGACGGTGTCGGCGAGCAGTGTCGCGGTGCTCTGCATGTCGTTCAACTCCTCGGTGTGCCCCCCGCGCACTCCGGCGGGGGCCCTGCCCCGGGACGCTCCCCGAGGCCACCACGAGCTTCTCGCCGGGGAGGGGTCCGGCGCGTCCTCCGGGGAGCGGCACCCGGGCTACGACACGGGGAGTACGGCCTGGCGACCGGGCTGCTTCCGGCCGGACGGCTTCCGGTCGTGCGCCTTCCGGGCGGGTGGTCGCGCGCGGGACGTCGGACCCGCCGACTTCCCGCGCCGGCGGCGGGGCGAGGAGCGGCGTGACGGCGCGGGGCGCGGGCGCGGCGCGCTCCGGGCGCGGGGCGCGCGAGACCGGCGGACCGGTGCCGGGCGGGCCGGTGGCGGGGCGCGGTGGTCAGCCCAGCCAGCCGGGGCGGACCAGGCCGGACTCGTAGGCGAGCACCACCAGCTGCGCCCGGTCGCGGACGCCGAGCTTCACCATGGCCCGGCTGACGTGCGTCTTCGCCGTGAGCGGGCTGACCACCAGCCGGCGCGCGATGTCGTCGTTGGTGAGGCCCATACCGACCAGGGTGAGCACCTCGCGCTCACGGTCGGTGAGCGAAGCCAGCAACCGGCCGGTGTCGGAGGGCTCCCGGGAGCGGCTGGCGAACTCGTCGATCAGCCGGCGGGTCACGCCCGGGGAGAGCAGCGAGTCCCCGACCGCGGCGACCCGGACGGCGCGCAGCAGGTCGGCCGGCTCGGTGTCCTTGGCCAGGAAGCCGGCCGCGCCGAGCCGGAGCGCCTCGAAGATGTACTCGTCCATCTCGAACGTGGTCAGCACGACCACCCGGACGCCGGAGAGCTCGGGGACGGCGTAGATCCGGCGGGTGGCCTCCAGCCCGTCGGTGCCCGGCATCCGGATGTCCATCAGCACGACGTCCGGCCGGAGTTCCCCGACCAGCCGGACGGCCGCGTCCCCGTCGTCGGCCTCGCCGACCACCTCGATGTCGGGCTGGGCGTCGAGCAGCGCCCGGAAGCCCGCCCGGACCAGGACCTGGTCGTCCGCCAGCAGTACTCGGATCATGTCGTTCGTCGTCCCTCGCTGTGCTCGCCCTGCCGGCTACCGCCCGTGCCGTTCCGCGCCGTGCCGTTCCGCGCCGGTCCGCCCGGCGCCGTTCCCCGCCCGGTCCTTCCCCGCCGGATCGGGCAGCCACGCCCGGACCCGGAAGCCGCCGCCGTGCGGACCGACCGTCAGCTCGCCGTCGAACGCCGCGGCCCGCTCGCGCATGCCGATCAGGCCGTTGCCGGAGCCGCCGCCGTCACCGCCGGCGGCCGGACCCGGATCGTCCACCTGGAGCAGCAGCCCCTCCGGGGAGGTCCAGTCCATCAGAACCGTGGCACTGCGCGCGGCCGAATGGCGGATGACGTTGGTGAGCGCCTCCTGGACGATCCGGAACGCGGCCAGCTCCAGCTGGGACGGCAGCGGCCGCCCCTCCCCCGCCGTCTCCACGGAGACCGTGAGGCCGGCGTGGCCCGCCTGGGTGACCAGTTCGGGCAGCCGGGCCAGCCCGGGTGCGGGCGTGCGCGGGGCCTGGCCGTCGGGGCCCCGCAGGGTGCCGAGCACCTGCCGGACCTCGCCGAGGGCCTCCTTGCTGGTGGCCTTGATGACGGTCAGCGCGGCCCGGACCTGCTCGGGGTGCTGGTCGATCAGCTCCAGCGCCACCCCGGCCTGCAGGTGGATCACCGAGATGGAGTGGGCCAGGATGTCGTGCAGCTCGCGGGCCATCCGGAGCCGCTCCTCGGCGGCCCGGTTCTCCTCGGCCTGCCGCCTGGCCAGCCGGCGGGCGGCCAGCTGCTCCCCGCGCGAGCGCATGATCTCGGCCACGGCCAGGACCAGCAGCAGCCAGGCGGCCACCCCGGCCTCCTGCCACCAGCCGGGGCTCTGCGCGGGCGCGCGCAGCCAGCTCTGCGGCAGCAGGTGGGAACTGGCCAGATGGACCAGGTAGCCGGTGCCGACCGAGATCCAGGCGACCCGGCGGTAGCCCCGGGACAGCGCGCCGTACACGGCGACGGCGAGGCTGAAGAAGACCGGCCCGTACGGGTAACCGGCCAGCAGGTAGCCGGTGGTGACGGCGGTCACCGCGATCACCACCGGGCCGGGGAAGCGGTTGCGGAACAGCAGCAGGACCGGGCCGAGCAGCAGCAGGGCGTATCCGGCGGCGTCCAGCGGGACGCGGTAGTCCTGCTGCTGGCGGGCGGCGGCGGTGGAACCGACCACCTGGAACAGCGCCACCAGGACGGCGGAGACCACCGTCCAGGAGGGCCTGGTCCAGGGCGGGCCGCCGAGCGGGTCGTGGTCGGTGCTCATGCCGGGACTCCCGCTCACCGCCCCGGCCGCACCGCGGCGGCGTCGGTGTCGGCGGTACCGGGCGCGGCGGCGTCCTTGGCACCGGGGGCGTCCTCGGCACCGGGGGCGGACCGGGCGTTCCGGGCGGCCGCGGGGTCGGACCCGCTGCCGGCACCGGCCGGGCGGACGCGGCCGGCCCGGGCGGCGGCGGCCAGCCGGGTGCCCCGCCGGGTCATGCCCCAGGGCTTCAGCACGGAGAGGATCGTGGCGGTCAGGTAGATGGTCAGTGCCACCGACGGGGCGATCACCAGGACGTGCGGGGACCGGCCGTCCGGCGGCACCGTCCCGGCGGCGACCTGGCCGGCGGCGTCGTGGATGAAGGCGCGCAGCGCGAAGATCGAGGCCAGGGTGGCGGCCAGGGTCAGCCAGAACTTGGTGACCACCCAGCGGTACTTGAGCAGGCCCCAGGTGGTGCCGAGGGACAGCACCAGACCGGACAGCAGGGAGAGCAGGCTGACCGGGATCAGCAGCCAGTCGGCGAAGATCTCCTGGGCCAGGTACGCGGCCTTGACGGTGTCCGGGTCGTCGGAGAAGCGGCCGGCGATGCCGAGGGCGAGCACGCCGGCGGTGAGGCCCAGCCAGCCGACCGAGAGGGCGACGTGCGCGACGAGCCAGATCCGGCGGGCGTGCCGGGGCAGCCGGAACCGCGCGGCGCGGTCGGCCGGGGGCTCGGGCGTCTCGGTGGTCGCCGCGGTCGCCCGGCCGGGCGGCACGGACGTGTCGGCGGCGGGCGGGCCGGGAGGTGTGGACATCGGCTGTGCTCCGGAAGGCGAGGGGCGACGCGGGCCACGGGCCGGCGGCCACCGGGGGTGGATGGTGATGAGGCCGCCGGCCCACGGCTTGGGTGATCCGCGGATCACTCCATACTCTGCCCCGTCCGGGAAGGCCGGGCATCGCACCACGGGAGTAGCCGGCCGTACCCCCCGTTGAGTACGGACCGTCCTCGGGGAGACGGTCCGTACACGGTCCGGGCGGGCGGCGCCCCGACGGGCGGCCGTCGGGAGGGAGTGGGGGGAGGTCGGGGGGCGGTCGGGGGGAGGCCCGGCCCGCCGGCCGGGCCGGCGGAACGGTGCCCGGCCGGCACCACCGGCGAGCGGTGCCGGGGCGGTATCGGTAGGCGGTCTCGGTACGCGATATCAGTAGGCGATCTCAGTAGGCGATCTCGACCACCGCGCGGTGGGTGGACGGCTCGGCGAGCGCGCCGACCAGGTAGTGCGCGAGGTCGGCCCGGGATATCGACCAGGCCCCGGGCAGCCGGCTCCCGACGCCGGTGCGGTACCGGCCGCGGGCCCGGCCGCCGGTGAGCCGGGCGGCCCGGACGAGCGTCCAGTCCAGCCCGGTGTCCTCCAGCACCAGCCGTTCCATCCGCGCCATGTCGGCGTACGGCCGGCGGAGCATCGGGTGCAGCACCCAGGACGTGAGCGCGCGCTGGAACGGGGCGGCCCGCCAGGGCGGCGGGCCCATGCTGGTGGTGGAGACGCAGAGCACCCGGCCGACGCCGGCCGCGCGCATGGCCTTCAGGATGTGGTCGGTGCCGGCCGAGTAGACGGTGGTGGCGGCCCGGCTATAACCGATGCCGAGCGCGGAGACCACCGCGTCGGCGCCCTCGACGGCCCGGGCCACCGCGTCCGGGTCGAGGACGTCCCCCTGCCGGATGCTGTGCGGCCGGGCGTCGACCAGCGCCAGCGGGTCACGGGCGAAGGCGACGGTGGAGTGCCCGGCCTCGGCGGCCAGGTCCAGCACGTGGCGGCCGGTACCCCCGGTCGCGCCGAACACGACGATGTTCACGGAGCGTTCCCCTCCTCGCTCGGGTCCTCGGGTCCGGGCGCGCGGCCGGCCCGCGCCGCGGACGTGCCGCGGGCGGGCCGGCCTCCGCCGGGGTCCATCAGTTGGCCACCTCGACGCGACGGCCGTAGGTGGCCGTGTCATCCAGATGGGTGACGATGTAGTCGGCGACGTTCGCCCGCGCGATGCGCGAGGCCTTGGCGATGTGACCGCCGACGACCGCCTGGTAGTTGGGCGTGGCCGGGCCGTCCGTGAGCATCGGCACCCGGACGATCGTCCAGTCCAGCGGGCTGGCCTCGACCTCGTCCTCCATCCGGGCGAGGTCGAGGTGGATGTTCCGGTAGACCCGGTCCACCACGAACTCGGCGACGAACCGCTGCATCGCCGGCAGGTGCTTGGTCTCCAGCCCCGCCGAGGACATCGTGACCAGCCGGCGCACCCCGCCCGCCCGGGCGGCGGCGATGACGTTGCGCACGCCCTCGGAGAAGACGGTCGTCGTGGTGCGGCTGGTGACCCCCAGCGCGACCAGGACGGCCTCCTTGCCCGCGAGCGGGCCGTTCAGCGACGCCACGTCGAAGACGTCCGCGCGCACCTTGGTCAGCCGCTCGTGCTCGACCGGCAGCTTGGCCGGGTCGCGCACCAGTGCGGTGACGCTGTGCTTGTTCTCCAGTGCCTTCTCGACCAGCAGTCGTCCGGTACGACCGGCCGCTCCGACCACGACGATCTCCATGATGTGCCTCCTTGCCGGGGCCGGCGGCAACTGTTCGCCGCCGGCCGTGAGTTGACCTTCGCTACGACAACGTGTCCTACGGTAGGGAAAAGGCGAGCAGTACGCCGCCCGAGTTGCTCGGATACTGCGGGTAGTAGGCGGCCTGGATGTAGAGCATGCCGTCGGCCACCACCGCGCCGCCACCACCGGAGAGGGCCGTGCCGTGTGCCGGCACGCCGTTGACCGTGGTGAAGTCGCGGACCACGTCGTACTGCCAGAGCACCGCGCCGGTGGCGGCCGAGAAGACCCTCATCTTGCCGTCCGCGCCGCCCTCGTAGACGAGGCCGCGGGTCGCGGTGACCGCAGGCGTGAAGGCCCGCTGGCAGAGCTGCGGGTAGGCGGCGGCGCCGCCCCACTGGCAGCCGTCGGCGGGGCTCTCGGTCTGCCAGAGGATCGCGCCGGTCGCCGGGTCGAGCGCGTACAGGGTGCCCGGGTTGGCGAACCAGGTGGCGACGTAGAGCCGGTTGCCGTCGTAGCTGGTGCCCCACTGGATGCCCGAACTGCCGCCCTTGGTGTTCGGGTTGGCGACGACCGCGCGGTCCCAGACCTTGGCGCCGGTCAGTGCGTCGTAGACGTGGTAGACGCCGTTCTTCTGGCCGATGCCGACCACCCGGCGGTTGCCGATGCTGAAGACGTTGGCGCTGGCGCCGAAGTCCCAGTCGTGGTCGGTGCCGTCGGCCTTGCTCGGGCAGTAGGCGTCGGCGCCCGGGGTGCCGCAGGCGACGGTGAAGGTGTCCGGGAAGGTCTCCTGGGTGCGCCAGCGGACCGCGCCGGTGCGGGCGTTCAGGGCGAGCACCGAGTCGGTGTCGCCGGCCGCGCCGGTGTAGTTCTGGCCGGTCCCGACGTAGACGGTGTTGCTGGCCCGGTCGAGGACCGGGGAGCTCCAGACGGCGACGCCGGAGGGCTCGTAGCGGTTCGCACCGTTGGGCCAGGTGCCGACCAGCTGCGGCTCGGGGTTGGTCCAGTGGCGCCACTCCAGCTGCCCGGTCCAGGCGTTGACCGCGACCACCGAGCCGCGGAAGGTGCAGCACGGGTAGGTGAGGTCGAAGGTCGCGCCGGACTCCTTGCTGGACACGCCGACGTAGACCTTGCCGTCGTGGACCAGCGGGGAGCTCGTGATCTGGGCCAGCGGGTGGGTGTCGAGCTTCAGCGACCACCGCAGCGCGCCGTTGCGGCGGTCCAGCGCGTACAGGTAGCCGCGGTTGTCACCGAAGTAGACGGTGTTCCCCTCGACCGCCGGGCTGCTGCGGACCGGGTCCGGGTTGCTGGTGGAGTGGGCGCCGGCCACCGGGGCGACGTCGAAGGTCCACCGGGCCGCGCCGGTCTTCGCGTCCATCGCGTGGAAGGTGCCCTCGGCGCCGCCGACGTAGAGGGTGCCGTCCGCCACGGCGGGCTGGCTGCCCAGGTAGACCCCGGGCACCTTGGCGTGGCCGAAGGCCCACTTGAGGCCGAGACCGGAGACGTTGGCGGGGGTGATCCGGTGCTCCTGGCCGTTGAACCGGGTACCGGTGGCGTCGAACTGCCAGCTGCTCCAGTCGGCGGAGCGGTGGCGGGAGCCCTCGGCGTCATCGGCTCCGGCGCCGTTGGTCACGGTGAGCATCACGAGGGCGGTCAGCAACGCCACCAGGGCGGAGCCGTACCTGGCCGCCCGGGGCCGTCTGTACTGGGACACGTAAATCAACTCCTCGGTGAAGGCGTGTGGTTCACGTACGGTCCGGAGTGGCGGCCAGGCCTGCGGCGGCCTCCGCGTGGGAGAGCACGGCGGCACAGTCCAGTTCGCCGAGGCCCGCCTCGGCGGCGGCGATCAGCGTCTCATGGGTGGCGTCGCAGACGGGGGTCTCGACGCCGAGGCGGTCGGCCTCCGCGGTGGCCAGCCGGAGGTCCTTGCGCATCAGGTCGAGCCGGAACTGCGGGTCCCCGTAGGCCCGGCGGCGCATCACGCCGGCCTTGAACCGCATCACCGGCGAGCTGAAGCCGCTCTCGCTGATCATCTGGAGCGCCAGCTCGCGGTCGATGCCGGCCGCCTGGGCCAGCGTCACCGACTCGGCGAGCACCTGCATCTCCACGCCCATCAGCACGTTGAGCATCACCTTGGCGGTGGCGCCCAGACCGCTCGGGCCGAGGTGCCGGATCTCCTTCGCCAGCGGCTCCAGCACGGCGCTCAGCCGCTCGTAGGTCTCGGCCGATCCGCCGACCATGAAGCGGAGTTCGCCGTCCTTGGCGTGCTGGCCGTTGCCGATGATGCAGGCGTCGACGGCGTTGCGGCCGCGGCCGGCCACCCGCTGGGCCACCGACCGGGCGAAGTCGGGGGAGACGGTGCTGGTGTCCATCACGATGCCGTGCGCGGGCAGCGTCTCCAGGACGCCGCCGGGGCCGAAGAGCTGTTCGTCGACGGCGGCCTCGGACGCGAGGCTGAGCAGGACCACGTCGACCCGCTCGGCCAGCGCGGCCGGGGTGTCGGCGACCTCCGCGCCGCGGGCGGCGAACGGGGCGGCGCGCTCGGGGGTCCGGTTGTGGACCACGATCCGGTGGCCCTGGTCGAGCAGCCGGGAGGCCATGCCGCCGCCCATCACACCGAGGCCGATGACACCGATCCTGGTCACCGGCGGGATGGTGGGGGCGTCTGCGGGCGGGAGGTCCCGGGAGAGTGCACGCCGCTGCTGGCTGGGTATGTCGGCCATGGAGTCGACCCGCTTCCTGGTGGGCTGGTCGCGCCGGGACTCCCGGCGCTCGGAGTGCGGCGGGGAAGGCCGTGCCAGGCACCCCGCCCCACCGCGGCCGGGGTGCCGACTGCCCGTCCAGCCTAGCGGGTGAACACTCACTCCGCACTGTCTTTCGACGTCCGTTTCGAGCCGTACCGTGCACTGATGTGGCGTCAAATCGCTGCCCGGACAGACCTCCTCCCCCACCACCCGGCGAGGGCGGAGGGGGAGGAGGTCGTCACGTCGGCGGGACACCGGTCCGGCAGCCGTCAGCCGGCTGCGGCCTCCGGACGGGCACCGGGGCCGGCGGCCTCCGGTCGCCCGCCGCCCTGGCCGGCCTGGGCACCCTGGCCGGCCGGCCCGCCCTGCGCGCCGACGCCCTGGGCACCCGGGGCACCCTGACCGCCCTGCGCACCCTGCCACTGGCCACCGGGGCCGCCCTGGCCCTGGTGCTGACCCTGGTGCTGACCGCCGGGACCACCGGGGCCGCCCTGTCCGCCGGGCCCACCCGGGCCGCCCTTGCCGCCGGGCGCACCCATCGGCGCCCGCATCGGACGCTCCTGGAGGAAGAGCACCACCACGGCACCGATCAGCGAGACCACCATGCCGACCAGGTAGACCACGTGCAGCGACTGGGCCAGCGCGTCGGACACGCCGTCGCGCACCGGCTCGGGCAGCGCCCGGACCTTGGCGGGAGCGGTCAGCACGCCATCGGTGCCGAGCCGCTCCAGCGCCTCGGCCGGCACCTTCTTCGGCAGCAGGTCACGCAGCTGCGAGTTGAGGATGGCACCGAAGACGGTGACGCCCATCGCGCCGCCGAGCGAGCGGAAGAAGTTCGCCGCGGCCGTGGCCACGCCCAACTGCCGCATCTCGACCGAGTTCTGGACCGCCACGATGAGCACCTGGGTCACCATGCCGAAGCCGATGCCGAAGACGGCCAGGAAGCCGCCGGCCGCCACCTCCGAGGAGTCGGCCTTGAGCGTCGACATCAGGAAGAGCCCGAGCGACATCACCAGTAGGCCGATGATCGGGAAGATCTTGTACTTGCCCGTCGCCGCGACGACCTTGCCGGAGACGGTCAGGCTGACCACGGTGGCGAGCATCATCGGGACCAGCAGCAGGCCGGACTCGGTGGCGGTGTCACCGTTGGCGACCTGGAGGAACAGCGGGGTGTAGACGGTCGCCACGAAGAGGGAGATCGAGGTGAGGAAGAGACCCAGGGTGGCGACCAGGACCACCGGGTCCTTGAACAGCTCCAGCGGGACGACCGGCTCGGCGGCCCGCTTCTCCTGGAGCACGAACCCGACCAGCAGCACCACGGCGAGCACCAGCAGGCCGATGACCTGCACGGAGCCCCACGCGTACTGGTCGCCGGCCCAGACCGAGACCAGCAGGATCGAGACGATCGCGGCACTGAGCAGCGCCGACCCGAGGTAGTCCAGCTGGTGCTTCTGCCGGTTGACCGGGAGCTTCAGCACGGAGGTGACCACCACCAGCGCGACGGCGCCGATCGGCAGGTTGATGTAGAAGATCCACGGCCAGCTGAGGTGGTCGACGAAGGCACCGCCGACCAGCGGGCCGACCACGCCGGCCAGCACGAAGCAGGACTGCGCGTAGCCCTGCCACTTGCCGCGCTCGCGCGGCGGGACGAGCTCCGCGATCAGGGCCATGGCCAACGCCATCAGGCCGCCGGCGCCGAGACCCTGGAGGGTCCGGAAACCGATCAACTGGCCGATGTTGGCGGAAAGTCCGGACAACGCGGAGCCGAGGAGGAAGATGGTGATGGCCGACTGGAACATCAGCTTGCGGCCGTAGAGGTCGCCCAGCTTGCCCCAGAGCGGCGTCGCGGCGGTCGCCGCGAGCATGTAGGCGGTGACCACCCACGCCAGGTGGGTGACACCGCCGAGGTCGCCGGCGATGGTCGGAAGGGCCGTCGCCACGATCGTCTGGTCCAGGGCTGCCAGGAACATGGCAAGCACCAGGGCAGCAAAGATCGTCAAGAAGGTCTTCCGTGGCACTTCTGGGGCGGGTGCAGCGTACGGGGCGCTCATTGGGTACTCCTTGAGGAGGCGTCCGCCGGCTCGGAGTCCTTGCTCCGAGCTTGAATTCGTATAGACTATACAATCAAAATTAGCCGTCAAGAGCCAACGTCAGGGCGGCCACGGCCGCCCGGAAGGGCAGCGAACGATGAGCCAACTCCAGGGGAAAATCGCGCTCGTGACCGGATCCACCTCCGGCATGGGGGCGGCGGCCGCGCTCGCACTCGCCGCCGCCGGGGCGCACGTCGTGGTCTCCGGCCGCCGGGCCGAGCTGGGCGAGGCCGTGGTGAACAGGATCCGCGAGAAGGGCGGGCAGGCGGACTTCATCGCCGCCGATGTCACCGTGGAGGATGACGTCGCCCGCCTCGTGGGTACCACGGTCGAGCGACACGGCCGGCTCGACATCGCCTTCAACAACGCCGGCGGCGGCGGCGCGTTCGGCCCGCTGGACCGCGTCCCGGCCGAGGCCTTCGCCGCGGTCCTCGCCGTCAACCTGACCGGCACCTACCACTCGCTCAAGCACGAGATCGCCGCCATGCGGGCGAGCGGCGGCGGCAGCATCATCAACAACGCCTCCACCGCCGGCGTCCAGGGCACCGCCTTCGGCCTGGGCGCGTACACCGCGGCCAAGCACGGCGTGGTCGGCCTCACCAGGGCCACCGCCCTGGAGGCCGGTCCGGCCGGCATCCGGGTCAACGCACTCATCACCGGGCCGGTCGACACCGAGGAGTTCCGCCAGCGGGTCGGCAGCCAGCCCGGCGCGCTGGAGCGGGCGGGGTCGGGCACCGCGCTCGGGCGGATCGCGACCGAGGAGGAGGTGGCCAACGCGGTGGTCTTCCTGAGCAGCGACGCGGCCAGCTTCGTCACCGGCTCGCTGTTCGGCCTGGAGGGCGGCATGACGGCCGGCGTCTCGGCCGGAATGATCCAGCGGCCGGGCGGCCAGGGAGGCCCGGGCGGAGGCGGTCAGGCAGGCCCCGGTGCGGGCGGCCAGGGCCGTCCGGGACAGGGCGGTCCCGGAGCCGGTCGGCCGAACGCGGGCTGAGTCGGGAAAAGCCCATTGCCCCATTGCCATCGAACCACCCTCGGGATATTTTTTCGACATGCTCGTAAAAACCACGAGGAACACCGAAGAGTTCATCTCCGAAACCGGTGGGTGGATTGCTGGCAACCCCGTCGAGAATTCCATCCTGCTGACCATGCTGGCAGGTGCGAAGTTCCGGCCGCCGACCGCCCCGCCGATCAACTGGAGCCGGGTCGAGGACCCGGCCTCCGGCTCGGCGCCGGTGGTCGGCGTGGCGGCCTTCGCACCCCCGCACCTGGTCGTGCTGAGCGGGATGCCGGAGGCCGCCGCGGCCGCGCTCGGCACCGAGCTGGGCGCCGGCCCCGACCGGCTTCCCGGCGTGATCGGACCGGGCGCGGCGGCCGCCGCGTTCGCCGCCGCGTGGTCCGAGGCCACCGGCCGGCCCGCTCACGCGGGCCGGCGTGAGCAGGTACTGAGCCTGGCCGGCCCCGCCGTGACCTCCGACCGGCCGGCCCCGGCCGGGCAGTCCCGGGCCGCCCTGGCCGAGGAGTTGGAGCTGTTCACCGACTGGTGCCTGGAGGCCGCACACGGCGCCGGGCTCAGCCGGGAGACGGCCCGGCGGTCGGTCCAGCAGCAGATCTCCTCCGGTCTGCTGCGGGTCTGGGAGCACGAGGGGGACGCCGTCGCCATCCTCGGCCGGACCGCCTCCGTCGCCGGTGTGGTGCGGTTCAACCCGATGTACGTGCGGCCGGAGATCCGCCGCGGCGGGTACGGCCGGGCGCTGCTCGGCGAGATGCTGGCCGAGCTGGCCGTACGCGAGACGGTGATCTGCCTGGCGGTCACCGGCGAGGGCAACAGCGCCATCCGGTCACTCTTCGAGTCATTCGGGTTCCGGCCGGCCGGCAGCCTGTCGGAATTCCGCTTCGACTGAGCCGAAAGACCTTCCGGGAATTCACCCGGGAGGACGACCGGGGGCCCGGATCCGTTACGGATCCGGGCCCTTTTCCATGGCGCTCCGAAAAATCACCGGAGAATACGCGGACGGCCGGTGGAGCGAATATGCGGACGGATATTTCGGCGGCTGTTCCGGCGCCGCCGCCGGGCCGCGACGACCGCACGCCGACGGCCGGGCCGAGGGTCCTCGGTCCGGCCGCTCACGGTCCTGCGGCGCACGGCCGCGCGGCCGTACGGTCACCCGACCGCACGGCCGCACGTGGTCGCTCAGTCCAGCGGGTCGGGGTCGGGCACGGCCTCCAGCAGCGAGAAGGCCGTCCCGGTGGGCACCACCCGGTTCAGCCGGAAGCCGCCGCGCCGGAAGACCTCGGCGAACTGCTCCTCGGTCCGGACCTCGCCGCTCATGGTGACCAGCATGACCAGGTCGAAGTTCTTCACGAAGCGCGGCACGCCCTCGCGGTGCACCAGCTCGGCCGCGACGAAGCGGGCGCCCGGCGAGGCCTCCCGGCACTTGCGCAGCAGCCGCACCAGCGCGTCGTCCGGCCAGGAGTGCCAGACCTGCTTGGTGACGTACGCGCCGATCCCGGCCGGGACGCCGGCGAAGAAGTCGACCGGCTCGAAGTCCAGGCGGCCCTGCTCGGCCAGCTTGGCGACGTCCGGCTGGGTCCGGGCCTGCTCGATCACGCTGGGCAGGTCGGCCAGCACGCCGCGGCCGAGCGCGTCGTACTTCTGGAGGATCGCCGCCAGGTAGGTGCCCTGCCCGCCGCCCAGGTCGCAGACCGCACCGGCCTCGGCGAACTCGGGGTAGGAGGAGACCAGGGCGTCGGAGAGCGCGTCGGTGAAGTCGGTCATCGCCTGGTTGAAGGTGGCGGCCGCACCCGGGTTGCGCTGGAGCCACGGCCAGAGCGCGGTGCCGTGCACCTTCTCGAAGCCGGGCTTGCCGGTGACCAGGCTGTGGTCCAGCGCGCCCCAGGAGGACCAGAGCCACTCGGCGCCGACCATCCGGGCCATCGCGTCCATCGAGCCCGGCACGCCGGGGCGCAGCAGCTCGGAGAGACCGGTGTTGGCGAAGACACCGGGCTCGGTCTCCTCGAAGACACCGTCCTCGGCGAGCAGCCCCAGCACCTTGGCGAGCGGGCCGGCGGCCACCCCGGCGCGCTCGGCCAGTTCGGCGGCCGGCAGCGGGCCGTCGGCCAGCAGCTCGGCGATCCGGTACTCGGCGGCCAGTGCCAGGCACCGCGGCGTGGACGGGAACATGAGTTCGGAGAGGAACACCGCGCCGGCCGAGGCAGGGGCGGTCTGGGGAACGGCGGTCATAAGGGTGAGGCCTCCCTGCGGGGACCGGGCCGCGGGCGGACGGTGCCCGCGGCCCGAGCGGTCATGGGTGGACGGGACGACGGACCGGTCCGCGCTGCACGGACCGCCGGGCGGACCCGGCGGTGCGTGCGGGGCGGGCCCGTCGGCCCGGCACCGCGCGGCCCCGAACGGGCCGGGACCACGCGGCGGTTGCCCGGAAGGGGCTCAGCCCAGCAGGGCGAAGGCGAAGCCGCCGCCCGGGTTGGCCATGAACTTGTTGGTCGGCGGGATCTCCCCGCCGGCGGCGATGCCCACGGCCGGGCCGGACAGCGCGATCCGCGCCGGGGTCGGGACGGTCTCGGCGTCACCGGCGGCCAGCTGGCCCCAGTTGTTCCAGCCCCAGCCGAGCACCGAGCCGTCGGCGAGCAGTGCCAGCGCGTGGCCGCCGGTGCCCGGGTTGGCGTCGGTGCCGCCACCGCTGGCCGTCACCGCCTTGACGCCGGTCAGACCCGGCACCGGGGCGGGCACCGCGCGGTCGACGGTGGTGCCGTCGCCGAGCTGGCCGCCGTCGTTGAGGCCCCAGGCCGCGACGGTGCCGTCGGCCAGCAGCGCCACCGTGTGGTGGTAGGCGCCGACCAGCTGGGTGACCGGGCCGAGGCCCTGCACCTTCTGCGGGGCGGCGCGGTCGACCAGGGTGCCGTCGCCGAGCTGGCCGCGGTCGTTGAAGCCCCAGACCGAGGCGGAGCCGTCGGCGTGCACGGCCAGGCTGTGGCCGCCGCCGGCGCTCAGCCGGACCGCCGGCTCCAGGCCCTCGATCACGGCCGGACGCGGCCGGCAGTCGAAGGAGGCGGTCATGTAGGAGCGGACGATCCGGCCCTCGCGGGTGGAGTTCGGGCCGTCGCCCAGCTGGCCGCGGTCGTCACGGCCCCAGGACCAGACGGTGCCGTCGGCCTTGAGGGCCAGGTTGTGCGCGCCGCCGACGGCGAGCTCGATCACGTCCTCCAGGCCGTCGACCCGGACCGGGACCGGCTGCACGCCGAAGTTGGCCTCGCCGAGGGCGCAGAAGAAGCCCGCGCCCCAGGCCCAGACCGTGCCGTCCTCCAGCAGCGCGGCGCTGTGCCCGCCGCCGGCGCCGGCCGAGCGGACCCGGCCGGGCAGGCCGATCGTCCGGACCGGGCTCGCCTGGTTCTCCGTCGAACCGTCGCCGAGCTGGCCGAAGGCGTTGCGGCCGAAGCCCCAGAGCTCGCCGTCGGCGGTCAGGGCCAGGGCGTGACCGCTGCCGGCCACGACCCGGACCACGCCCTCCAGGCCCTTGATGTCCTGCGCGGCGGCCCGGTTGACGGTCCCGCCGTCGCCGAGCTGGCCGTTGGTGTTGTCACCCCAACTGCTGATGATCCCTGCCATGGTGATGCCACCTCTCAATCGTCGGGGAGCGTCAGGCCCAGAACTGGTCGACGGCGTACTGGTCCTCGGGGTAGGTCCAGAACTCGGCGATCAGGCCGTCCTGGATGCGCGCCACGTTGACGAACGGCATCTCGAGGCTCTTGCCCTCGCGCTCGTAGCGGGTGAAGACCGTGGCGAACGCGAACGTGTCGCTGGCGCCGATCTCGTGGATCTCCATCTGGATGCGGCCCTGGCAGATCTCGAACATCCGGCCGGCGAAGGCCAGTGCGGACTCGATGCCCTCGTGCGCGCCGGACAGTTCGCTGGTGCCCGGGTAGTAGTGCACGCAGTCCTTGGTCCAGTAGCCGGCGGCCTTCTGGACGTCGCCCACGGTGAACGCGGCGTAGACCGCCTCCATGAGCTTGGCGTTGGGGTGGTCGACGACCTTCATGATTCTCCTCCTGTGGGTGGTGCCTTGCGGGGCGGGAAGGGAAAGGTGAGAACGTCAGCCCGCGGCGCGGCGGACGACGTCGACCAGGGAGGCCCGGTCCGGGGCGGGGAACGGCGGCGGCCCGCCCGCGGCGGCCTGCTTGACCCGCAGCCGGATCTCCTCGTCCTCGTAGAGGCCGGCCGGGTTGTCGAGCGACATCATGGTGCGGGCCAGCCGGCGCCAGACCACCTCGTCGGTGGCGGCCGCCTCGGCCACGGTGCCGAAGGTGATGACGTCCGGCGGCAGCGGCGGCAGCTGCTGGCCGGCCACGGTGGCCCGCCAGAGCCGGGCCCGGCCCGCGTCGTTGCGGACCGCGTCCTCGAACCACGGGCGGAAGGTCCGCCCGGCCAGGCCGGCCGCCAGCGCGGCCTGCTCGGCGTCCGGCTCCGGGTGCTCGCGCACCAGGTCGGCCAGGCCGAGCACGTGGGCGATGGCCAGGGAGACCCCGCGCCCGTACGCCGGGTTGGTGGTGCAGACCGCGTCGGCGACCGGCAGGAAGCCGGGGACCGGCTGCGCGTTCTGCCCGTACAGCCGCAGCGAGTTGTCCAGGCCGCCCATCGCGTGCACCGGCGAGATCGGCGCGGCGACCTCCGGCGACACCCAGGGGGCCAGCAGCGGGGTGGCGCGGACCGCGGCGGTGAACGCGTCCTCGATGCGCAGCGCCTTCAGCTCCGTGTCGTCCGGCAGCACGCCGAAGGAGATGGTGAAGGTGTTGCTGTCACCGAGGAACAACACGCCGGTGTAGTGGTCCCAGAGCCCGCCGGCGCCGAAGCCGCGGTTGAGCGGACCGGCCGGACGCGGGCTCAGCGCACGGTAGTAACGGGTGTAGTAGGTGATGTCGGCGCTCTGCGCGACCTGCTCCGGCTCGGCCAGGCCGTGCTCGCGGAGCCACTCGTGGCCCTGCGAGCGGCGACCGCTCGCGTCGATCACCAGGTCGGCCGCGACGCTGCGGCCGTCCTTGGTGACGACGCCGGTCACCCGGGCCGGGCCGCGGTCGGCCACGGTCAGACCGCGCACCGTCTCGCCCCGCCGGAAGGAGATCCCGGGCCGGCGCAGAGCCTCCTGGCGGAGGATCAGCTCGAAGGTCGAGCGCCGGCTGCCGATCATCCGGAGCTCGGCGTCGGACGGGTGCGGGGTCTTGTCGGCCAGTGACGGCGGCATCGCCCGGCCGAGCTCGATCTCCCGGGCACCGGCCGCGACCAGGGCCTGGTAGACGGCGGGCAGCCGGTCCCGCAGCAGGTTGGTGCCGAGCGAGCCGAAGGCGTGCGACTGGTGCATCTGCGGCACGGTGGGCCGCTGCCAGTCGCTGTGCGCCAGGTCGACGGTGTCCGGCGCCTCGTTGGCGTCACGCTCCAGCACCGTGACGTCGTGCCCGAGGTCGGCGAACGCCAGCGCGGCCACCAGGCCCGCGACGCTGCCACCGATGATCAGTGTCCGTGTCATGACCTCAACCCGTGGTGGTGGGAGTGGAAAGGCTCGCCCGCGGGGTGTCCCGCGAGGTCTCGGCCTGGATGTGGAACCGGATGGACTTCGCGTTGGTGAAGCACTCGCGCATCGGGCGCACCAGGTCCCGGTGCTCCTCGGTCTCCTCCCAGGCCACGAAGTCGTCCAGGGCGCGCCACTCGCTGGTGATCAGCCACTGCTCCGGGTCGGTGGACGACTGGCAGACCTGGTCACGGACGTGTCCGGGGACACCCTCGGCCACCAGGTGGCGGACCTGCTCGTACGCCTTGAGGAAGTCCTCGCGGCGCTCTTCCTTGACGGTGATGAGGAAGAGCACGCGGCCTCGCGCCGCGCCCTCGTCGACCGGCATGGCGGTCTCCCTTCCGAGGTCGTTGGGTGTCAGGAGTGCGCGCGCAGGACGACGGCGCTGTTGAAGCCGTCGAAACCGCGGGCACCGATCAGCGCGGCGCCGACCTCGACGGCCTGCTCCTCGCGGACGAAGGCCAGCTCGCAGCCGTCGGCCGGGCGGGCCGGGCCCGCCGAGGGCGGGATCAGGCCGTTGTCCATGGCCAGCACCGCGGTGGCGGCGTCCAGTGCGCTGCCGCCCTGGTAGAGCCGCCCGGTCAGCGGCTTCTGGGTGGTGACGGCGGCCGGGCCGGCCTCGCCGAACACCTCGCGCAGCGCCTGCACCTCGGTGCGGTCGTACGCCGCGACGCCGACCGCGTCCGGGAAGGCCACGTCGACGTCGCCGGGGGTGAGCCCGGCCCGTTCGATCGCGGTGCCCAGCGCGCGGGCGTACTGGCGGACCGAGCCTGCGCCGGTCCGGGTGGTGGAGGCGCCGTCGTGGGTGGCGGCCCAGCCGGAGATCTCGGCGCGGATCCGGGCACCCCGGGCCAGCGCGTGTTCGAGGTCCTCGACCACGAAGACCG
Organism: Kitasatospora sp. NPDC002965; assembly: GCF_040611255.1. Taxonomy (NCBI): domain Bacteria; kingdom Bacillati; phylum Actinomycetota; class Actinomycetes; order Kitasatosporales; family Streptomycetaceae; genus Kitasatospora; species Kitasatospora sp. NPDC002965. The sequence goes on from NZ_JBEXNT010000066.1 coordinate 44,470, forward strand.
CGCCGCCCTCGCCCGGCACGTAGCCGGCCGCGCGCTCGTCGAACGGCAGGTACGCCGCCGCCGGGTCGGTGCCGGTGTAGAGCCGGCCGCTGCGCTGCTGGCAGGCGAGCGCGTACGGGCCGAGCGGCGCCTCGGTGCCGCCGGCCAGCACCACGTCCGCGCCGCGGCGGATCAGGCGGGCGGCGTGCGCCAGGGAGTCCAGGCCGCCGGCGCCCTCCGAGACGAGGACGCTGGACGGGCCCTTGGCCTGGTGCCGGATGGCCAGCTGGCCGACGGTCGCGGCGTAGAACCAGGCGATCGACTGGTAGGCGCCGACGGTCCGCGAGGTGTCCGGCTGCCAGAGCCGCTGGAGCTCGCGCTGGCCGAACTGGTTGCCGCCGGACGAACTCGCCAGCGCCACCGAGAACTTGTAGGGCTCGACCGTGGACGGATCCAACTCGGCTTCGCCGAAGGCCAGTTCGGCCGCCGCGTAGGCCAGGTGGGTCCAGCGGTCGGTCTGCACCTGGAGCCGGCGCTCGACGTACCGGTTGGCGTCGAAGTCGCCGACCTCGCCGGCCAGCGTGGTCTCGTACGAACTCGCGTCGAAGAGCGTGATCGGGCCGATCCGGCTCTCGCCGCCGCAGACCGTCTTCCAGTGGGCCTCACTGCCGGTCCCGCTCGGCGCGACCACGCCGACGCCGGTGATGACCGCGCGCCGCTCGCTCATCGGATCCTCCCGAGCTTGGCGAAGAGCATCGCGGACTGGAAGCCGCCGAACCCGCTGCCGACCGACAGCGCCGCACCGACCCGTACCTCACGGGCGTTGTTGGGCGTGTAGTCGAGGTCGCACTCGGGGTCCCGGTTCTGCCAGTTGGCGGTCGGCGGGACGACCCCGCGCTCGACGGCCAGCGCGCAGGCGGCCATCTCGATCGCGCCGATCGCGCCCAGCGAGTGGCCGACCATCGACTTGATCGAGCTGATCGGCACGCCGTACGCGGCGTGGCCCAGCGAGCGCTTGAACGCGCCGGTCTCGTGCCGGTCGTTCTGCCTGGTCCCGGAGCCGTGGGCGCTGATGTAGTGCACGTCCTCGGGGTTGAGCCGGGCCTGGCGGAGCGTGTCGCTGATCGCCTCGGACATCTCCAGGCCGTCCGGGCGCAGCCCGGTCATGTGGAAGGCGTTGCCGCGGTTGGCGTAGCCGACCACCTCGCAGTAGATCCGGGCGCCGCGCCGGCGGGCGTGCTCCAGCTCCTCCAGGACGAGCACCGCGCAGCCCTCGCCGAGCACGAAGCCGTGCCGGTCCCGGTCGAACGGCCGGGAGGCGTGCTCCGGGTCGTCGTTGTCCGGGGTGGTGGCCTTGATCGCGTCGAAGGAGGCCACGGTGACCGGGGAGATCGGCGAGTCGGAAGCACCGGTGATCATCACCTCGGCCTCGCCGTCCACCAGCAGCTGGTAGGCGTGGCCGATCGCGTCGATGCCGGAGGTGCAGCCGGTGGAGACCACCACGGCCGGGCCGTGCACCGCGTGCCGGGCGGCCACGTCGGCGGCCAGGCTGCTGGGGATCAGGCCCTGGTAGAGGAAGGGGCTGGTGACGTCCGGGTCGACCAGCCAGTTGCGGCCGGAGTCGCTGGCCACCACGAACTCGTCCTCCAGGACGATGGTGCCGCCGACCGCCGAGCCGAGCACCACGCCGGTGGCCTCACGGGTCTGTTCGTCGAGCTGCAGTCCGGCGTCGGACACCGCCTCCTGGGAGGCGGCCAGCGCGAACTGGACGTAGCGGTCGGCGCGGCGCAGCTCCAGCGGGGTGAGGCCGGCCGCGACTGCGTCGAAGTCCGCCTCGGCGGCGATCTGCGAGCGGAACGCCGACGGGTCGAACGCGCTGATCCTGCGGGTCGCCGTGCGGCCGGAGGTGATGAGGTCCCAGAAGGACTCCCGGGTGGTGCCGCCGGGCGCCACCACACCGATCCCGGTGACCACCACGCGGCGGGCGCCTGCGGAGGGGGATGCGGTCATCGCTCCCCCAGCACTATGTGTCCCTCGTGCGCCTTGGTGCCGGGGCCGTCCTCGGTGTCGACGTGGCCCAGCTCCGGGGAGGGCGCCAGCGGGCCGAGGTGGAAGACCGCGAAGGCCTCCTCGTTGCCGGTGTTGCGCAGCCGGTGCCGGACGTCCTTGGGGATGACCAGGCCCTGGCCGGCGAACAGCTCGAACGGCTTGTCGTCCAGGTCGAGGGTGAGCTCGCCCCGGACGAGGAGCACGAACTCCTCGCTGTACGGGTGGTAGTGCTCGCTGATCCGCTCCCCGGGCTGGAGCCGGGCGATCCCCATGAAGCCCGAGGTCGAGCCGACCGTGGCCGGGGAGAGCACCGCACGGGTCTCGCCACCGCGCTTCCGGTTGGCGGGGACGTCGTCGATGCCGACGATTCGGTAGTTCCTGACGGCCATGGCGCTCACTCCTCTTCGGCGGGGCCGGCCTGGGCGGTGCCCCGGTCGGCGGCGAGTGCCTCGACCTTGCGGCGGATGATCTCCAGCTGCACGGGCGAGTTGGTGTTGAGGCGTTCGGTCATGCCCTGGTCGTCGACCGGGGCGGCGGGCTTCATCGAGAAGTCCTGGATCCAGGTCATCCGGGTGCCGCCCTCGGGCAGCTCCTCGTAGCGCCAGTGGATCTGCATGTAGGCGAAGGGCCCGGTCTCGACCCGGTGGGCGTGGACGGTGCGGTCGGCCGCGTTGACGGTCCGGTCGCTGATCCAGCTCCAGATCCGCCCCTCCTCGTCCGGGTGCATGGTGAGCCGGAACCGGACGGTCTCGCCGCGCTGCTCGATGATCTCGGCGGACGCGTACTCGGTGAACAGCTCGGGCCAGCCGGCGACGTCGTTGGTGACGTCCCAGACGAGCTTGAGCGGGGCCTGGATGACGATGCCGTTCTCGGTGTGTCCGGCCATCGGTCAGCTCACCGCCCCGGCGCCCTGCAGCTGGGCGACGATCTCGTCGACGCTGAGGGCGACGGCGCCGTCCGGGACCTTGAGGCCGTACCGGTCGGCGATCACCGCCTCCAGCTCCAGGACGGCCAGCGAGTCGAGGCCGAGCTCCTCCAGGGGGACGTGCCGGGAGCCCTCGAAGACGTCCGGCGCCGCGCCGGCGCTGGTGATGAGGACGTTCTCGATCTCCGCCGCGGTGACGACCGTGGTCGTCCCGCCGGCCTGGTGGTCGGTCATGGTGCTGCCTCTCGTTTCTCCGGTGTAGGGACTGCTCCGGGGCGGGGGTGCCGCTCCGGGGCACAGCGCTGCTCCGGGGTGAACGGACCCCGTCGGTCAGGGCGCCGGCGGTGGTCGGGTCACCGACCGCCGGTACCGGACTCCCAGCTGTAGAAGCACTGGGCGACCGCGTCCTGCGGGGAGCGCCACGTGGCCAGGTAGGGGGAGATGAACGGGGTGAGCCGTTCGCTGACGCGGGCGAACTCGGGGTGGCGGCGGGCGGCGTCGACCGCTGCCTGACCCGGGTCGTCGGTCTCCAGCAGGTGGACGTAGGTGTCGCCGAGCAGGTACAGCGAGCGGTGGGTGACGCCGGCGATCCGCGGCAGTTCGGTCTCGTCCGACTCGCCGAAGATGCGGGCGACGTCGCCCTCCGATCCGGGCACCATCCGGGCGATGATCAGTGAGCGGTGCATGGGGGCTCCCCTCGGGGTGCGATGGGCTCGGGCTGGTGGGGTCAGTGCTGCGGGCGGCCGACCGGCTGGATGGCACCGATGTCGAGCAGGATCCGGGGCACGTTGTCGCCGATCCACGACTCGACGACCCGGCCGTCGACGATCCGGTGGCAGGACATCTCGTGCACCGTGACCGGCTTGCCGGTCGGCGGGATGTCGAACAGCTGCCCCTGGTGGGTGCCGCGGGTGGTGAAGCGGGCGTAGACCCGGTCGCCGTCGCCGGCCACGTCCTCGACGGTCACGTGGACGTCGGGGAAGGCGTTGCGCCAGAGCAGCACGGCCTGGCGGAACGAGTCCGGGCCGGGCGGCATCGGGGGCAGGCCGGGGGCGTGCACCACGTAGTCCTCGGCGAAGCGGTCGCCGATGGTGGACAGGTCGCCGTCGTTGAAGGCCCGCTCGGTCAGGTCACGGATGAGGGCCTTGTTGGTCTCGACCGTGGTCTCGGTGGACGAGGTCATGACACTCCTTGGCTCGGCGGACGGCCCGGCGGCCGAGGCCGTGGGCGGTCCGGGTGGGCGGAAGTCAGGGCTTCGCAAACCGGGGCAGGGAAGGCCCCGGAGGTGGACCGGCGCAGGTCAGAGAAGTGCGGCGAGGGTGAAGCAGACCGCCGCACCGATCGCGCCCATGGTCCGGGTCTCGTGCGCCAGGTGCCACCGGCGGCGCTTGCCGCGCCAGGCGGCGTCGCTGTCCTGGTGGGGGCTCCAGCGCTCGATCTGGCGCCAGATCGGGCGGTTGACGCCCTCGGAGGCGACCGCGACGGTCGCCATGCCGACGGTGCCGGCCGCGTACAGCACCTTGGCCACCTTGCTCTCCGAGCGGACGGCCTTGGTGGCGCCCACGGTGGCGGTGGCGATGCCGTTCCAGAAGGCGATCGGGTGGAACACGTGCATGTCGATGAGCTGGCACGTGTTGACGTACCGGTCGTAGGGCAGAGAGTTCAGCATCGGCAGGATCGAGGTTTTCATGATCCACAAGGTGCCGAGCTGAACGCTGGACGATGTCACCAGCCAGACGTTCGCATTGTCCTTCATGTCGATTCCTCGAATCGATCCTGGAGATCACGGGACGTTCGCCGAGTGTTCGGCGAACCGGGGCGGGGTCGCCCGGTGCGATGGCACGGGACCCCGGGGGCCGGGGCATCTCGGCCCCCGGGGCGGCCCCGCCGGCTCATCCTTGCCGCCGGGTGGTCCCAGTGTCAGGAGGCATCCGTCTCCACCGGGCTGGGACGTCGCCCGGGCGTCCACGGACCGCGTCCCGGTCCTCCCGGGCCGGTTGCCCAGCCGGTTCGTTGCACCAACCGGCCGGGGAGGAGGCCGTGTTGACGCGCGCACCGGCTGCACCCTACGGTGCGAGCGGGCACTCACTCACTTGACTGTCCGGGCCCGCGACCACCCTGCCGAGCCGACCGGCCGGCGGACATCCCAGGAGGTGTCGAGCCGATGACGATCGATGTGCACGGCCACATCACGTCGCCCGAACTCTTCCGCCGGTTCCCCATGCCGCCGAGCCTCGTCGACGTCGACGGCATGGTGGAACTCAAGGCGGCGGCCGGGATCACCACGTCCCTGGTCGGCAGTCCCGTAGGCGCGGGCACCATGGTGCGCACGCCGGGACTGGACAACTACCGCCAGCCGCTCGACACCCTGGAGCGGTTCCACGACTGGCTCGGCGAGCAGGTCCGGGCCCGGCCCGGAGCCCTCCGCGGATACGTCTACACCAACCCGCTGGGCTCCGACGCCGAGCTGGCCGCCACCGCCAAGCGGCTCGAACAGCCCGAGTTCGTGGGGCTGATGGTGAACTCCAGCATCGAGGGGCGCTTCCTCGACGGCCCGGAGGCCGACGCCTTCTTCGCGATGGCCGCACAGTACCGGACCCCGGTCATGCTGCACCCGCCGGCCGAGCCGGCCGGTGCCGGCGAGCTGGACGACCTGCGGCTGGTCGAGCAGATCGCCCGGCCCTGCGACGTCACGCTGGGAACGGCGGCGGTGCTCTTCGCCGGCTGGCTGGAGAAGTACCCCGACCTGCGGATCGTCGCGCCGGTCTGCGGCGGCGGGCTGCCGCTGCTGCTGGAGCGGCTGGAGCTGGCCCGGCGGATGCCGGTCACCTTCGGGCGGCCGGGCGCGGGCGGCCCGCCGCCCGGCGCCGGCGGGCCCCGGCCGGCACCGCCCGGGGCGGGGGGCGCCCGCGGGCGCCCGGGGGGGGGCCGCGCCGGGGGGGCCCCCCGCCCGGGGCGGGGTCAGCGGGTGACGGCCGACGCGTCGCGCAGCAGCC
>NZ_JBEXNT010000067.1:0-50105 GCF_040611255.1 Kitasatospora sp. NPDC002965
GGTGCCGAGAGGGAGAAGCGAGGAAGCGACGAAGGAGCGCGGGAGCGCCGACCGTCGGCACCGGACCGAAGCGGCCCGGAGGCGAGCGGGCGACACCCGCCCCGAGCCGAAGGACCGCGCCGGTGCCGAGAGGGAGAAGCGAGGAAGCGACGAAGGAGCGCGGGAGCGCCGACCGTCGGCACCGGACCGAAGCGGCCCGGAGGCGAGCGGGCGACAGCACGTGTTGCGGGACACACGGGGAGATGCACCCGTCGGGCCTGGGCAGGCTGGTTACCGGCGGGTAGCATGACGGTGAAGCAGCGCCGCTCACGTCCCCTCGTGCGACGGACGGCGGCAGCCTGCCCACCTCAACCTGTTGGTCCCTGGGAGGAGAAGCCCCCGTGCCTCGTACCGCGAGGGACGTCGTCTTCGTCGATGGCGTCCGCACCCCGTTCGGCAAGGCCGGCCCGAAGGGCATCTACCACGAGACGCGCGCCGACGACCTGGTCGTCAAGTGCATCCGGGAGCTCGTGCGCCGGAACCCGAACCTGCCCGTCGAGCGCATCGACGAGGTCGCCGTCGCGGCCACCACGCAGATCGGCGACCAGGGTCTGACGATCGGCCGCACCGCCGCGCTGCTGGCCGGCCTGCCGAAGTCCGTCCCCGGCTACTCGATCGACCGCATGTGTGCCGGCGCGCTGACCGCCGTCACCGCGACCGCCGGCGGTATCGCCTTCGGCGCGTACGACATCGTCGTGGCCGGTGGCGTCGAGCACATGGGCCGCCACCCCATGGGCGAGGGCGTCGACCCGAACCCGCGCTTCGTCTCCGAGAAGCTCGTCGACGAGTCCGCCCTGTTCATGGGGATGACCGCGGAGAACCTGCACGACCGGTTCCCGCACATCACCAAGGAGCGCTGCGACGCCTACGCCGTGCGCTCGCAGGAGAAGGCCGCCAAGGCGTACGCCAACGGCGACATCCAGCCCGACCTGGTGCCGATCTCGATCCGCAACACCAACCCCGAGGTCGGCGAGACCGGCTGGGGCCTGGCCACCGTGGACGAGCCGCTGCGCCCGGGCACCACGATGGAGAGCCTGGCGGGTCTGAAGACCCCGTTCCGCCCGCACGGCAACATCACCGCGGGCAACTCGGCCGGTCTGAACGACGGCGCCACCGCCTCGCTGCTGGCCGCCGAGGACGTGGCCGAGGAGCTCGGCCTGCCGGTCAAGATGCGTATGGTCTCCTACGCCTTCGCGGGCGTCGAGCCCGAGGTGATGGGCATCGGCCCGGTGCCGGCCACCGAGAAGGCGCTGGCCAAGGCCGGTCTGACCATCGACGACATCCAGGCCTTCGAGGTCAACGAGGCCTTCGCCGTCCAGGTGCTGGCCTTCCTGGACCACTACGGGATCGCGGACGACGACGAGCGGGTCAACCCGTACGGCGGCGCGATCGCCTTCGGCCACCCGCTGGCCTCCTCCGGCGTGCGCCTGATGAACCAGCTGGCCCGCCGCTTCGAGCAGCGCCCGGACGTCCGTTACGGCCTCACCACGATGTGCATCGGCTTCGGCATGGGCGGCACCATCATCTGGGAGAACCCGCACTTCGAGGGTGGTAAGTGACCATGAGCACCACGACTGAGCTGCTGACCCGCGGCGCCGAACTCTTCCCCGGCGAGGTCGTCACCACCGCGCACGTCCGCCACCTGGACCTGCCGCTGCAGGCCGGCCGGCTGGCCCTGATCACCCTGGACAACGGCTTCGACCACACCAAGCCGACCACCTTCGGCCCGGGCTCGCTGCTCAAGCTGAGTGCGGCGCTGGACCAGGTCGAGGCGGAGGCCGCCGAGGGCACCGTCGTCGGTGCGGCGATCACCGGCAAGCCGTTCATCTTCGCGGTCGGCGCCGACCTCAAGGGCGTCGAGCTGCTCAAGGAGCACGCGGACGCGCTGGCCATCGGCAAGGGCGGCCACGAGGTCTTCAAGCGGATCGCCGCACTGCCCGTCCCGACCTTCGCGTTCTACAACGGCGCGGCGATGGGCGGCGGCGTCGAGGTCGGCCTGCACTGCGACTACCGCACGGTGTCCGCGGGCGTCCCGGCGTTCTCGCTGCCGGAGGTCTTCCTCGGCCTCGTCCCCGGCTGGGGCGGCTGTACCGTCCTGCCGAACCTGATCGGCCCGGCGAAGGCCGTCAAGGTCATCATCGAGAACTCGATGGCGCAGAACAAGCAGCTCAAGGGCAAGGACGTGTTCGAGCTGGGGATCGCCGACGCGATCTTCGAGCCGGCCGACTTCCTGGAGCAGTCGCTGCTCTGGGCGGCCCGTGTCCTCAAGGGCGACGTGACCGTCGAGCGCGAGGAGATCGACCGCGGCAAGGCCTGGGACGACGCCGTCGCCTGGGGCCGTCTGGTCGCCGACGCCAAGGTCCACGGTGCGGCCCCCGCCGCCTACCGGGCGCTGGACATCATCGCCCAGGTGAAGGACCAGGACCTCCAGGCCGGTTTCGACGCCGAGGACGCGGCCCTGGCCGACCTCATCATGGGCGGCGAGCTGCGCAGCGGCATCTACGCCTTCAACCTGGTGCAGCGCCGGGCCAAGCGCCCCGTCGGCGCGCCGGACAAGTCGCTGGCCCGCCCGGTCACCAAGGTCGGCGTCGTCGGCGCCGGTCTGATGGCCTCGCAGCTGGCGCTGCTGTTCGCCCGCCGTCTGGAGGTGCCGGTGGTCCTCACCGACATCGACCAGGAGCGCATCGACAAGGGCGTCGGCTACGTCCACGCCGAGATCGACAAGCTGCTCGGCAAGGGCCGGATCGGCCAGGACAAGGCCAACCGTCTCAAGGGCCTGGTCACCGGCTCGCTCGACAAGGCCGCCGGCTTCGCCGACGCGGACTTCGTGATCGAGGCCGTGTTCGAGGAGATGGGCGTCAAGCAGACCGTCTTCGCGGACCTGGAGAACGTGGTCTCGCCGACCTGCGTGCTGGCGACCAACACCTCCTCCCTGTCGGTCACCGAGATGGCCTCGAAGCTGAAGCACCCCGAGCGGGTCGTCGGCTTCCACTTCTTCAACCCGGTCGCGATCCTGCCGCTGCTGGAGATCGTCCGCGGCGAGCAGACCGACGACGTCGCGCTGGCCACGGCCTTCGGCGTCTCGAAGAAGCTGCGGAAGACCTCGGTGCTGGTCAAGGACGCCCCGGCGTTCGTGGTGAACCGGATCCTGACCCGCTTCATGGGCGAGATCCAGAACATCATCGACGAGGGCACCCCGATCGCCACCGTCGAGAAGGGCGTCGAGCCGCTCGGCCTGCCGATGTCCCCGATCGTGCTGCTGGAGCTGGTCGGCCCGGCCATCGCGCTGCACGTCTCGGAGACCCTGCACGGGGCCTTCCCGGAGCGCTTCACCGTCTCCGAGAACCTCGGCAAGGTGGTGAAGGCCGGCAAGCGCGGCTTCTACACCTGGGTCGACGGCAAGCAGATCCTCGACCCCGAGGTGCTGGAGCTGCTCTCCTTCGGCGACAGCGTGCTGACCGAGGAGCAGGTGCTCTCGCGGTCGCTGGAGGCCGTCGCGCAGGAGATCGGCCTGATGCTGGAGGAGGGTGTCGTCGCCGAGGCGCAGGACATCGACCTCTGCATGATCACCGGCGCCGGCTGGCCCTTCCACCTGGGCGGGATCACCCCGTACCTGGACCGTGAGGGCATCTCGGAGCGCGTGAACGGCAAGCCCTTCCTCGCCCCCGGTGTGGCCTCGGTGCCCGCCTGAGGAGTGCACGACGGAGCCCCGGTGACCGACGGATCGGTCACCGGGGCTCTTCCGCGTGCCGGGGCTCCTCCGCGTGCCGGGGCTCCTCCGCGTGCCGGCGCTCCTTCCCGTGCCGGGACTGCCGGACCGGGCGGCTGCCGGGCGGGCCCCGCCCCGACCGCCGGGGCGTCAGCGCTTGAGGCGGTAGACCACCGTGTCGGCGAAGACGCCGACCATCTCGTAGTGGGTGTCCAGCAGCGCCTCGATCTTCGGGATCATGCCGGGCTGGTACGGCGCGAGGCCGGAGTCGTCGACCACGACCTCGGGCAGGCCCTTGGCGATCTCCTGGTCGAAGGTCTGCCAGGCGTTGTCCACGGAGAACTGCTCGCCGACGTTGAGGCTGCTGTCCTTGCCGCCGCTGTAGTTGGTGAGGAATCCGGCGGTCAGGTACCGGGTGGCGGGCTTGCGGTCCGCGAGCCAGTACAGCTCCGGGTGCATGCCCCAGACCAGCACGGTGTCCTTGGGCGAGGTCTGGGCGGCGACCGCCGTGGCGACCTCGGTGGTGCGGCTGAGCCGCTCCCCCGGCCAGGCCAGCGCCAGGCCCCAGAAGACCGTGGCGGCGGCCGTGGTGTACACCAGGACCGGCTTCCAGCGGACCGCCGAGGTGGCGACCGCCCCGGTGCCCAGCAGCACCAGCGGGGGCATCAGCTGCAGGTAGTAGTGGCCGAAGAAGTGGAAGCCGACGCTGACCGCGATCACCGAGGACAGCAGCCAGACCCAGAGGTCCGTGGTGGAGCCGTGCTCCTCCCCGGCGACGGGTAGCGGGCGGTGGCGGTACTTCAGCCAGAGCCGTCGGCCGACCGGCAGCAGGAAGCCGAGCCCGGCCCCGAGCAGGATCGCCGAGTTGCCGAGCGCCCGGCCGACCATCTGCAGCAGGGCGCCGCCCGCCGAGGCGTAGTCGCCGCTGCCGGTGACCACCCAGAAGAGGAAGCCCTTGGGCTTGGTGAGGATGACCGCGACCAGCGCTATCGGCAGCGTGAAGCCGAACCCGATCTTGAACAGGGCGGGCGGCCACCGGACGCCGCGCCGGCGGGCGTCCTGGTAGAGCATCCAGAGCACGGCCAGCAGCACCGCGCCGCCGGTCTGCTTGGTCAGCGAGCAGAGCGCCACCGCGATGCCCGCCGCCAGCCAGCGGCGCCGCTCGGCGTACCGGAAGGCGGCCACCATGGCGGGCAGCATGAAGACCTCGAAGGTCGCCGCCTGGGTGTCCTCCGGGGAGAGCCCGATGGAGACCAGCAGGTAGAGCAGCCCGGCGCCGGCGCCGGCCCGGTTGCCCCAGCGGCCGCGGGCGATCGAGGCCAGCAGGATCGCGGTGACCAGGTGGGCGCCCACCGCCAGCGTGCGCAGCGGCCAGAGCGAGGCGGAGCCGAAGACCGCGAACGAGGCCTGGTAGAGCCAGGGCAGGAGCGGCGGCTTGCGGTCGACCACGGTGTCGTACAGGACGCCGCCGTCGGCGAGCATCCGGGCCTGGGTGGCCAGGAAGCCCTCGTCGGGGCTCCAGACCGGCCGGACGAAGGACGGGATGTGGGTGACGAGCGCGACCAGGGCCAGCAACGGCACCAGCCGCGTCCAGTAGCCGACGCGGACGCGCTCCCAGCCCTCGGCCGGGGGTACCCCCAAGGGCAGGCGCTCGGCGAGCGCGGTCAGGCGGGATCGGGTGGGGGTCGGCACGGATGACAACCTACCGGGCGGGATCGGCGCCGGAAGCGCCGGTCCCGCCTTTCGGTGCGATTATCAGCCCGATCCGTACCCGATCCGTGCCTGATCCGTACCGAACTGTTGCCGAGCCGTCGACGTCGGACGGCCGGGACGGCCCCGGAGGGCCCGGCCGACCCGCACCGCCCCGATCGGCCGGGCGGGTGACCCGGCCGGGTCGGCGGAGGTCGGTCAGGCCTCGACGGCGGCCACGTCCAGCTTGGAGACCAGCGCCGTCACCTGACGGGCGACGTCCGGGGCGGTGAGACCGATCTCGGCGAGGATCTCCGGCCGCGAGGCGTGGTCCAGGAACTGCTGCGGAATGCCGAAGTCGCGCAGCGGCAGGTCCACGCCGGCGTCGCGCAGCGCCTGGGCGATCGCGGCGCCGACACCGCCGACCCGGCCGTTGTCCTCGACCGTGACGACCACCCGGTGCTCGGCGGCCAGGCCCGGCAGGGCCGGGTCGACCGGCTTGACCCAGCGCGGGTCCACCACGGTGGCGGTGACGCCCTGGGCGGCCAGCAGGTCGGCCACCTCCAGGCACATCGGGGCCAGCGCGCCGACCGAGACGATCAGCACGTCGGCGCGTCGGCCGTCGGCCGTCGGCCCGGCGGCGTCCGGCGCCGCCTCGCGCAGCACGTCCATGCCGCCGATCCGGCCGACCGCCGGGACGGCCGGACCGACCGAGCCCTTCGAGTAGCGGACCACGGTCGGGGCGTCCTTGACGTCGACCGCCTCGCGCAGCTGGGCGCGCACCTGGTCGGCGTCGCGCGGCGCGGCGAGCCGCAGGCCGGGGACGACCTGGAGGATCGACATGTCCCACATGCCGTTGTGCGAGGCGCCGTCGGTGCCGGTGACGCCGGCCCGGTCCAGCACGAAGGTGACGCCCAGCTTGTGCAGCGCGACGTCCATCAGCACCTGGTCGAAGGCACGGTTCAGGAAGGTCGCGTACACCGCGAAGACCGGGTGCAGGCCGCCGGTGGCCAGGCCGGCGGCGCTGGTGACGGCGTGCTGCTCGGCGATGCCGACGTCGAAGATCCGGTCCGGGAACGCCTGCGCGAACGGGGCCAGGCCGACCGGGTGGAGCATCGCGGCGGTGATGCCGACGATGTCCTCGCGCTCGTGCCCGAGCGCCACCATCTCCTCGGCGAAGACCGAGGTCCAGTCCTTGCCCGCGCTCTTGATCGGCAGGCCGGTCTCCGGGTGGATCACGCCGACCGCGTGGAAGCGGTCCTCGTCGTTGTTCTCGGCGGCGTGGTAGCCGCGGCCCTTCTCGGTGAGGCAGTGCACGATCACCGGGCCGCCGAAGCCGCGCGCCTTGGTCAGCGCGGACTCCAGGGCGGTGAGGTCGTGGCCGTCGATCGGGCCGATGTACTTGAGGCCGAGGTCCTCGAACATGCCCTGCGGCGCGATGAAGTCCTTCAGGCCCTTCTTGGCGCCGTGCAGGGTCTCGAACAGCTGCTGGCCGACCACCGGGGTGCGCTGCAGCGCGTCCTTGCCCCAGGAGAGGAACCGCTCGTAGCCCTGGGTGGTGCGCAGGGTGGCGAGGTGGTTGGCCAGGCCGCCGATGGTCGGCGAGTAGGAGCGCTCGTTGTCGTTGACGACGATGACGACCGGGCGGTCCTTGGAGTCGGCGATGTTGTTGAGCGCCTCCCAGGCCATGCCGCCGGTGAGCGCGCCGTCACCGATCACGGCCACCACCGGGTCGTGCTTGCCCAGCAGCTCGTTGGCCTTCGCCAGGCCGTCGGCGTAGGAGAGCACGGTGGAGGCGTGCGAGTTCTCGATCACGTCGTGCTCGGACTCGGCGCGGGAGGGGTAGCCGGAGAGGCCGCCCTTGATCCGCAGCTGCGAGAAGTCCTGGCGGCCGGTGAGCAGCTTGTGGACGTAGCTCTGGTGGCCGGTGTCGAAGAGGATGCGGTCGCGTGGCGAGTCGAAGACCCGGTGCAGCGCGATGGTGAGTTCCACCACGCCGAGGTTGGGGCCGAGGTGGCCGCCCGTCTTGGAGACCTCCGTCACCAGGAAGGTCCGGATCTCCTGGGCCAGGGTGGCCAGCTGTCCGGGCGTGAGCCGGTCGAGATCGCGCGGTCCCCGAATGCGGGTCAGCAGGGCCACCCGTTCCTCCTCGTTCAGTGTTCGCGGACCGCGAGGTCCGACGGGCGTCGCTGCCCGGTGCGGCGGCACTCCCCGCCGCCTCGCGGTCGGTGCCGACCGGTCGAGTCTAATCTCCGGCCGCCGGACACCGGGCGGGGCGTCCGGTGCCACCGGCCGGTACACGCCAGTCACCTCGACGGTCACTCTTTCGGGTGAATCGCAGAAACCGGCGTGTCGGCGCGCCCGGACGGGCCCGGGGCGCACCGCGCCCGGGACGGCCGTGACCCGGCCGCCGACGGGGAGGGGCGGGCCCGGGGGCGGCCGTCCGCGGCCCGAGGGCTCCGGGGCTCAGGGGCTCCGGGGCTCAGGGGCTCCGGGGCTCAGGGGCTCAGGGGCTCCGGGGCTCAGGGGCGGGCGGTGGCGGCCGGGGTCGGGCGGCCGAGTGCGCCGGACTCCCCCATCTCGCTCATCACCAGCGCGAGCGCGCCCAGCACCTCGGCGCGGCCGCCCAGGGTGCCGGGGACGACCGAGAGCTGGCGGGCGGCGCTGGGGATGGCGTAGCGGGCCACCGAGTCGCGGATCGGGGCGAGCACCAGCTCACCGGCCTCCGCGAGGTCACCGCCGAGGATCACGCGGCGCGGGTTGAGCAGGTTGCAGAGGGTCGCCACACCGGTGCCGATCTGCCGGCCGGCGTCGGCGATCACCCGGCGGCACCCGAGGTCGCCCTGGTGGGCCAGCTCGACCACCCGGGGCAGCGAGAGCTCCGGGCCGAGGGTCGGCACGAGCAGGTTGAGCAGGTAGCGCGAACCGACGAAGGTCTCCAGACAGCCCCGGTTGCCGCAGCGGCAGACCGGGCCGGCCTCGTCCAGGGTGATGTGACCGATCTCGCCCGCGGTGCCGCCCGGGCCGCGGTAGATCTGCCCGTTGACCACCAGCCCGGCGCCGACGCCGCTCGCCACCTTGATATAGGCGAGGTCGCTCAGCCCGCGTCCCGCGCCCCAGACCAGCTCGCCGAGCGCGCCGAGGTTGGCGTCGTTGTCGACGTGCACCGGCATGCCGAGCCGCTGGGCCAGCTCGCGCCCGGGGGCGATCCCGGTCCAGCCGGGCAGGATCGCGGTCGAACCCAGCGCGCCGGTCTCCACGTCGATCGGGCCGGGGACGCCCAGGCCCACGCCGATCACCTTCTCCGGCCGGAACCCGGCCTCGGCGAGGAGCCGTTCGACCAGGGCCTCGGCCCGGTCGAAGCCCTGCGCGGCCGAGACGTCGACGTCGATCGGGGCGCTCTCCTCGGCGAGCACCCGGTGCGCGAGGTTGCCGACCGCGACCCTCAGGTGGGTGTGGCCGAAATCGATCCCCACCACGATGCCCGCGTCCCCGCTGAGCGAGACGCTGCGGGCGCGCCGCCCGCCGGAGGAGGTGTCGGCGACCACGACGGTGCCGCTCTCCTTCAGTTCCCGGACGATGTTGGACACGGTGGCCGCCGAGAGACCGGTGCCGCGGGCGATCTCGGCCTGCGTCAGCGAGCCGGCCATCCGCACCGCGCGGAGCACCCGTTCCAGGTTGGCCCGGTGCAGTGAGGACTGCGAGCCCGGTGTGTCCGTGGACATGATCCACCCTCCCAAGGGCGCGGGGACCCCTCCGCCGGGCGTCCCCTTTCAAGTCCTGAAGCCTAGGGCCTGCGGCGAGGGGAGGGCGCGGTCATCCGTGAACGGGAGGAGCGGCGCCGGGGCGGTGGCGGCCCGGGGACGGGTGAGGACTCCGGACAGAAACCGGAGCGGGACCGGGGAGAGGCTGGGGAGAGAGCGGGGAGAACGGGGGCGCAGGGCGCCCCGGCACCGGCCCGCCGGGCCCTGCGGGCGGGCAACCGGCCGGTCCGACCCCAGGTCAGGGCCGCGGTGCACGGCGATACGGGCGCCAGGGACCGTCCGAAAACCGTCCCCCCGTACGATGGTGCCCAATCTCACCCGTCCCACCGGCCGCGGACGTGAACCGGCCGGGGGACGCTTCCAGACATGACGGGGCATCAGATGGCAGGGGATCACCCTACGCCGGGGGCGGGCGACACGCCCGGCGGCGGTCAGGACAACCGGGGCGTCTCGCTCGGGCGCAAGCCCGGTGGCGTGGACCCGGCGGCCGTGGCGGACCAGCAGACACAGCTCGACGGGTCGGCGGTGCCCGGGCAGGCGGCGCCGCCCGCACCGGCCGGCTCACCCCCGGCACCGGGCACGCCGCCGGCCCAGCCCCCGGCCGCGGGCCAGGGCTACGCCTACGCGCCCACCGCCCCCGCCTTCCCCGCGCAGGGTCCGCCCCCGGGCGCCCCGGTCGGCCCGTACGACCCGAACGCGGGCCAGCAGTTCGGCGCCCCGAACGCGGGCCAGCCCTACGGCTACGCGGCCCCGCCGCCCGCCGACGGCGGCGCCGGGTACGGCTACCCGCAGCAGGGCGGCTACGGCTTCCCCGGTGCGCCGGTGCCGGCCGCGCCCAAGCAGCGCAACCCCGTGATGATCTGGGGCGGCATCATCGGCGGTGTGCTGGCGATCGCCATCGTCGCCGCGCTGATCGTGCTGTTCACCGACGACAAGAAGAAGAACGACGACCCGCCGGCCGCGACCGGCGGCACCAGCGGCGAGGTCACCGGCGGTTCCACCAGCGGCACGACCACCGCACCCACCACCGGGGCCACCAGCAGCCCGACCACGGGCGGCGGCGGTGGCAAGGCCGGTGCCTACAACCTCGCGTGGGCCGCCGAGAAGCCGGCCGCCGGGGGCAGCAGCTCGCGGCTGCTCGCCATCTGGGGCGCCGAGAAGACCGCGGTGCGCGTCGACACCACCAGCGTCCGGGGCATCAGCACGGTCGACGGCAAGGAGGCCTGGAACATCCCGGTGCCGGCCGGCACCAAGGAGTTCTGCTCCGCCTCGTACAGCACCAACGCCAAGCACATCGCCGCGATCTCGCTGAACACCGGTGACAGCGACTGCTCCACCATCGCCGCGGTCGACGTCGCCGCCGGCAAGCTGCTCTGGACGGTCAAGGTCGGCCAGCAGCGGATGTCCTCCCCGTCGCTGACCGTCACCGACAAGGTCGTCGGCATCGGCGCCAACACGGCCGCCGCGATCAACATCACGGACGGCACCCCGGTCTGGGCGTTCCAGCCGCGCGAGAAGGACTGCAGCGTCTACGGCACCGCCGCCGGCGCCCAGATCGTCGTCACCGACCGCTGCTACGGCCTCAACACCACCGTCAAGTCGCAGCTGGTGGTCGTGGAGACGGACAGCGGCAAGGTCACCTCGCCCGCGCCGATCACGCTCGGCGGCACCATCGAGCGGGTCGACAAGGTCCTCTCGGACCAGCCGCTGGTGCTGCTGGTGACGAACGGTCCGAACGGCGACTACATCCTGCCGTTCGACAAGACCAACAAGGCCGGCAACCAGATGTCGGTCAAGGAGCCCGGCTACGACAGCCTGCGGCTCAGCGGCCAGGCCGACGCGTTCAGCCTGAACGTGATCAGCGGCACGACGCTGTACGTGCAGACCAACCCGACCAAGCCGGCGATCAACGCGTACGACCTGAACACCGGCAAGCGGCTCTGGTCGACCACCGGTGACGCCAAGGACGGGCTGCGGCTGGTCTCCGGCACCGACAAGGACGGCAAGGTCCGGGCCATCCTGGACATGGGCTACGGCAAGGACGCCAAGCTGGTGACCCTCTCGCCGACCGACGGTGCGGCGACCGAGCTCGGCGCCATCATCGAGAGCAAGAACGTCGACCTCAACATCGGCCTCAGCCTCACCGAGTTCGTGATGCAGTCGGACGGGTCGCTGTACGGCTTCGGGCGCAGCAGCTCCGACGCGCCGGTGGCCAAGTACGTCAAGAAGTGACGCCGCAACGGTGATCCCGCCGGACACCCGGCGGGACGGGCGGGGCGGGGGGGGGGGGACCCCCCCCCCCCCCCCCCCCCCCCCCCCCCCCCCCCCCCCCCCCCCCCCCCCCCCCCCCCCCCCCCCGCACCCCCGGGGGCCGGGGGGGGGGGGGGGGGGTCCCCGGACCACCCCCGCCCCGCCTTCGTCGTCCCCCCCCTCCGGCCCGGCCCGCCCCTCCCGTCCGACGGCCGCGGGCATATTCCTCCGGACCCGGCGGGCGGGCATGGCAGGATGCCAGGCATCAGCCTGACGAAGGAGTCCAGCGAGTGCCCGGCACCAACCTGACCCGTGACGAGGCCCGCACCCGGGCCGACCTCCTGCACGTGGACGCGTACGAGATCGAGCTCGACCTGAGCTCCGCCCGAGAGGGGGGCACGTTCCGGTCCACCACCGTGGTCCGGTTCACCGCCCGCACCCCCGGCGCGGCCACCTTCATCGACCTGGTCGCGCCGAGCGTGGAGGAGATCGTCCTCAACGGCGAGCGGCTCGACAACGCCAACTTCGCCGACAGCCGGATCGCTCTCCCGGGGCTCGCCGCCGAGAACGAGCTGCGGATCGTCGCCGACTGCGCCTACACCAACACGGGTGAGGGCCTGCACCGGTTCGTCGACCCCGTCGACGGCGAGACCTACCTGTACACCCAGTTCGAGGTGCCGGACGCCCGCCGGGTCTTCGCCTCCTTCGAGCAGCCCGACCTCAAGGCCGCCTTCACGTTCACCGTGACCGCGCCCACCGGCTGGGTGGTGGTCTCCAACTCGCCCCCCCCGACGCCTGAGGGCGAGGGCGACAGCCAGGTCTGGCGGTTCGAGCCGACCGGCCGGATCTCCACCTACATCACCGCGCTGATCGCCGGCCCGTACGTCGGTGTCTTCGACGCGTACCGGAACGGCGACCAGGAGGTGCCGCTGGGCATCTACTGCCGTCCCTCGCTGCGCGAGTTCCTGGACGCCGAGGCGATCTTCGAGGTCACCCGGCAGGGCTTCGACTACTTCCAGGAGAAGTTCGACTTCCCCTACCCCTTCGCCAAGTACGACCAGCTGTTCGTCCCGGAGTTCAACGCCGGCGCGATGGAGAACGCGGGCGCCGTCACCCTGCGCGACCAGTACGTGTTCCGGTCCAAGGTGACCGACGCCGCGTACGAGGCACGCGCCGCGACGATCCTGCACGAGCTCGCCCACATGTGGTTCGGCGACCTCGTCACCATGGAGTGGTGGAACGACCTCTGGCTCAACGAGTCGTTCGCGACCTTCGCCGAGGCCGTCTGCCAGGCCGAGGCCCCCGGCTCCAAGTGGCCCAACTCCTGGACCACCTTCGCCAACCAGATGAAGACCTGGGCGTACCGGCAGGACCAGCTGCCGTCCACCCACCCGATCATGGCCGACATCAACGACCTGGAGGACGTCCAGGTCAACTTCGACGGCATCACCTACGCCAAGGGCGCCTCGGTGCTCAAGCAGCTGGTGGCGTACGTCGGCCAGGACGCGTTCTTCGAGGGCGTGCGGGCCTACTTCAAGCGGCACGCCTGGGGCAACACCCGGCTCAGCGACCTGCTCGGCGCCCTGGAGGAGGCCAGCGGCCGCGACCTCAAGGCCTGGTCCACCGCCTGGCTGGAGACCGCCGGCATCAACGTGCTCCGCCCCGCCCTCACGCTCAACACCGACGGCGAGATCGAGTCCTTCGCCGTCCTCCAGGAGGCCCCCGCGCTGCCCGCCGGCGCCAAGGGCCACGCCGTGCTCCGCCCGCACCGGATCGCCGTGGGCCTCTACGAGCTGAACGACGGCGCCCTGATCCGCACCGACCGGATCGAGCTGGACGTCGACGGCCCGCGCACCGAGGTGCCCGAGCTCACCGGCCGGCACCGCCCGGCCGTCATCCTGCTCAACGACGACGACCTCTCCTACGCCAAGGTCCGGCTCGACGAGGACTCGCTGGCCGTCGTCACCGAGCACCTCGGCGGCTTCCCCGACTCGCTGCCGCGCGCCCTGTGCTGGGCCTCCGCCTGGGACATGACGCGGGACGGCGAGCTGGCCGCCCGCGACTACCTGACGCTGGCCCTCTCCGGCCTGCGGCGGGAGTCCGACATCGGTGTCGTCCAGTCGGTGCAGCGCCAGGTGCGGCTCGCCCTCGACGCCTACGCCGACCCGGCCTGGCGCGAGCAGGGCCTGTCCCGCTGGGCCGAGGCCGCCGAGGACCGGCTGCGCACCGCCGAGGCGGGCAGCGACCACCAGCTGGCCTGGGCCCGCGTCCTGGCCTCCGTCGCCCGGACCGACGGTCAGCTCGGCCTGATCGCCGGCCTGCTGGACGGCTCCGTCGAGATCGCCGGCCTGGCCGTCGACACCGAGCTGCGCTGGACCCTGCTGGGCCGGCTCGCCGCCACCGGGCGCGCCGACGAGGCCGCGATCGCGGCCGAGCTCGCCCGCGACAACACCGCGGCCGGCCAGGAGCACGCCGCCAGCTGCCGGGCCGCCCGGCCGACCGCCGAGGCCAAGGCGGAGGCCTGGGCCTCGGTCGTCGAGTCGGACACGCTCACCAACTACGTGCAGGCGGCGGTGATCGGCGGCTTCCAGCAGACCGACCAGCGCGAGCTGCTGGCGCCGTACGT
Source organism: Kitasatospora sp. NPDC002965 (assembly GCF_040611255.1). NCBI lineage: Bacteria > Bacillati > Actinomycetota > Actinomycetes > Kitasatosporales > Streptomycetaceae > Kitasatospora > Kitasatospora sp. NPDC002965. The sequence continues at coordinate 14,078 of NZ_JBEXNT010000067.1, forward strand.
GGCGAAGTACTTCGCGGCGGTCAAGGACGTCTGGGAGTCCCGCAGCCACGAGATCTCGCAGCAGATCATCGGCGGGCTCTACCCGGGCCTGCTGGTCGAGCAGGCCACGCTGGACGCCACCGACGCGTGGCTGGACTCGGCCGACCCGGCGCCGTCGCTGCGGCGTCAGGTCGTCGAGGCGCGGGCCGGGATCGAGCGGGCGCTCAAGGCGCAGGCCGCCGACCGGGCGGCGGGCGCACGGGGCTGAGGTCCCGGCGCGGCCGACCGCCGTCCCCCTGCCTCCCGCCGCCGGGACTTCCCGGTGGCGGGAAGCGGGGGGCGGGGCCGGGGCGGGAATGCCCGAGGGGGGGGCGGGCGGGGGGCGGCGCCCCCCGCGGGGGGGGGGGGGGGGGGGGGGGGGGGGGGGGGGGGGGCCCGGGGGCCCGGGGGGGGGGGGGGCCCGCCCCCCCCCCCCCCCCTCGGGGTCTTGCTGGGCTCTGTGGCCGGAAGGCCTGCGGCCGCTACTTCTTCTCCTTGCCGCCGCCGTACGGCAGCGCGGCCAGAGCGGCGATGATCACGAAGGACGCGATCGGGAGCACCACGAACAGACCGAGGGTCTGGGCGACGCTCAGGCCGCTACCCGGGTCGTCGCCGTCGTCCCTGGTGAGGGCCATGGCGGGCGACGACAGCAGCATCATCAGCGTGACCGTTGCGGTGACCGCGCCGGCTCGCAAAGCGTTCCTCTTGTCCACGATGCCAACTTACCCGCCACTTACGAGGGGCCGCTCGGCGGGGTCGGCCTTTCGGGCCGGGGCCCGGTCTGCTGCCCGACGGTCCGCAGCAGGTCAGCCAGGGCACCCGCGGCCGGAGCGGCGGCCAGCGCGTCCAGCGTGACCGGCCGGCCGGAGCCGTCCGCGACCGGAAGCCGCCAGTTCGGGTACTGGTCCCAGGTGCCCGGCAGGTTCTGCGGGCGCGGATCGCCCACCACGTCCGGCAGCCAGACCCCGACCAGCTCGGCCGGGGTGTCCGCCAGGAAGCGGTACAGCGCGGTCGCCGAGAGCGGCTCGTCCTCCCCCAGCAGGCCCAGCCGGGCCAGCTCGGCCCGCCAGTCGGCCAGCTCGGCCGCCGCCTCCGCCTGCTCGTCGCCGAGCGCCCTGGCCAGCAGGCCGAGCCGGTGCCGCAGCTCCACGTGCTCGCCCGACAGCCGGGCGGCCGTCGACGGCAGGTCGTGCGTGGTCAGCGTCGCCAGGCTGCCCGGGCGCCAGCGCCCGGGCGGCAGGATCTCGCCCTTCGCCTGCCAGTCCCGTTCGAACCAGAGCACCGAGGTGCCCAGCACCCCGCGGGCCGCCAGTTCCTCGCGCACACCCGGCTCCACCGTGCCCAGGTCCTCGCCGATCACCGCCGTGCCGGCCCGGTGCGCCTCCAGCGCCAGCACCCCGAGCATCGCCTCGGCGTCGTAGCGGACGTAGGCGCCCTCGATCGGCGCGTGCCCGGCCGGCACCCACCAGAGCCGGAACAGGCCCATGACGTGGTCGATCCGGATCGCGCCGGCGTGCCGGGCGGCGGCGCGGATCAGCTCGGCGAACGGCGCGTAGCCGGCCTCCGCCAGCGCGTCCGGGCGCCAGGGCGGCAGGCCCCAGTCCTGGCCGTGCGCGTTGAAGGCGTCCGGGGGCGCGCCGACCGAGATGCCGGTGGCGAGGACGTCCTGCAAGGCCCACGCGTCGGCGCCGTCCGGGTGGACACCGACCGCGAGGTCGTGGACCAGGCCCACCGGCATGCCGGCGGTGCGGGCCGCCTGCTGGGCGTGCGCGAGCTGCCGGTCGACCTGCCAGGCCAGCCAGCGGTGGAAGCCGACCCGGTCGGCCGACTCGGCGGCCTCGCGGGCGACGTGCGGGGAGTCCGGGTGGCGCAGCCCCTTCGGCCAGGCGTGCCGGTCGGCGCCGTGCTTCTCGGCCAGGGCGTTCCAGACCGCGTACCGCTCCAGCCACGCGCCCTCGCGGGCCCGGTACGCCTCGAAGGCGGCCCGCCGGACCGCGCCGTGCTCCGCCGCGTACCGCTCGAACCGCGCGTACAGCAGCTCCAGCGCGCGGCGCTTGAGCGCCCACACCCCGTCGCGGTCGATCAGGCCGTCGTGCTGCAGCACCTCGGCCCGCAGGCGGGCGGCGCGCAGGACCAGCCCGTCGGCCTCGGCGCGGTCCTCACCGGTCAGGTAGGCGTACTCGGGGACCGCCTCGACCCGCAGGTGGACGGGGTCGGCGAAGCGGCGGGACGACGGGCGGTAGGGCGACGGGTCGGACGGGACGGCGGGCAGGGCCGCGTGCAGCGGGTTGATCTGCAGGAAGCCCGCGCCCAGGCCGGCGCCGGCCCACTGGGCGAGGTCGGCGAGGTCCGCGAGGTCGCCCATGCCCCAGGAGCGGTCCGAGAGCACGGAGTACAGCTGGGCGAGGAAGCCCCAGCTGCGGCCGGGCAGCGCGGGGAGCCGCTCGGGGGCGACGATCAGGTGGGCGGTGCCGGTCCGCCGCTCGTCCCCGGTCCGCCCGGGGACCTCGGCCCGCAGGACGTGACGGCCGAGCGGCAGGTCGGCGGGGAGCCAGTGGGCGTGGCCGCGCGGGAGGTCCCAGCGGCCGCCGTCCTCCAGCTCGACGGTCAGCCGCGCGTCGGCGGGCACGTCCAGTGCGGTCCGCCGGCCCGCCCGGACCACCACGGTCGGGGGCAGCAGGCGGGCGCGCTGTTCGGTGCGGTGGTGCTCCAGCGCGGCCCGGGCGGCGTCGGGGGTGGCCGCGTCCACGCCGAGCGCGGCCAGCACCGCGACCAGCGTCCGTGCGCCCGCCGGCACTCCTCCGGGCCCGTACCGGGCATCCACTCCGTACGCCTGGGCCAGCGCCACCAGCTCCGGCGGAGGGGGCGGCGCGTCCTGCGCCGGCACCTCCAGGCCGTCGGCTCCGTCACGGTCGAGATAAGCGGCCACTCGCGGCTCCTGCGATGTCTCGGCAACGCCCAGTCAGGACAGCCACAGTCCTACCCGCGTGACGCCCCGGCGACCCTGCGCGACACACGGACCCGGGGGTGGCACGGGAGCACCGGGTCCGCCGGGGGCGCGCGCACGGGACGTCGGCCGGGCCCGCGTCCCGCTCCGGCGAGCGCGTTCGCGACCGGGGCTTTCGGTGCGGGGGCGAAGGGTTGGAGTCCGGGGTAAATCGGACAAAGTAGTCATACCCGTCGGCGACGTTGACACCGGGAGGGGTAGCTGGTGGGCTTTGGCGCGATGTGGTTCCTGGCGAGGAGGCTCCTGTGCAAGCCCGAGTGTCCGAGGTAGCCGGGCGGCGGCTGCGTCAGCAGCTGGAGCAGAGCCCGGCGCTGCGTGACGTGTTGCAGCACCCGGCGGCCCTCGCGGCGCGGCGGGCGACAGCACGGACCTGCCGTCAGCTGGCGCCGAGGACGGCGGACCGGCTGATCGCCGATCTCAAGGGGACGTCTCCGCTGCTGCCGTCGGTGCGCGCCGAGCGCGCGCTGGCCGCGCGGCCCGGGGCACCGAGCCGGCGGACCCTCCAGGTGGCGGCGACGCTGTCGGCGGCGGCCGTGGTCGGCGGACTGCTGGTGAGCGGTCCGGCCGCGTACGCGTACTCGCCGGGACCGGACGTGGTGAGCACCGCGAGCAACGCGGCGCAGACGCCGCTGGGCAACGTGAGCAACCCTCAGGTGTTCCCGCGTCCGCAGGAGATGGGCGTGGCCGGGAAGCCGGTCACCGTGCCGACCGGCGTCACCCTGGTGGTCTCGCCGAAGGCGGACCACGGTGCGGTGGACGCGGTGCACGAGGTGCTGGGCGTGGCCGGGGCCACCGTGATCACCCCGCGGTCGGAGCCCGGCACGCCGGTCGCCGGCGACCTGGTGGTGTACGTCGGCGGGCCCGCCGAGGGCGCGGGCGGCGCGACCGACCGGGTGCTGCGGGAGCTGACCGCGGCCGCGGGCGGCAAGGACACCGCGGCGCCGACCACGGCCGGGATGCCGGCCGGCGGGTACGTGCTGTCGGCCGGTCAGCTGCCGGTGCAGGGCGGCGGGACGTACGGCGTGGTGGTGCTGGCCGGCACCGACGCGGCGGGCACCTTCTACGCCGCGCAGTCGCTGCGCCAGCTGCTGGCCGTCGTCCCGGCCGGGCAGGGGCAGGCGCCGGGTGCGGCCGGTCTCGGACTGCCGGGCGTCACGCTGCGGGACTGGCCGTCCGGCGCGCCGGTGCGCGGCACCGCCGAGGCGTTCTACGGCACCCCGTGGACCCAGCAGCAGCGGCTCGACCAGCTGGACTTCCTCGGCCGGGCCAAGCAGAACCTCTACCTCTACGCGCCGGGCGACGACCCGTACCGGCTCTCCCGCTGGCGGGACGCCTACCCGCAGGGGAAGGCCGACGACCTGCGGGCCCTGGCCGCCCGGGCCGCGCACAACCACGTGACGGCCGGGTACGCGATCGACCCCGGTCAGTCCTTCTGCTACAGCTCCGCGAAGGACGCGGACGCGCTGGTGGCCAAGCTGGACGGGCTGCGGAAGCTCGGCTTCGGCGCGTTCCAGCTGCAGTTCCTGGACGTCTCCTACGACGAGTGGCACTGCTCCGAGGACCGCGCCAAGTACGGCACCGGGCCGGCCGCCGCCGCCAAGGCGCAGGCCGAACTGGCCGGCCGGGTGCAGGACCGGCTGATCGCCCGCAACCCCGGGCTGGCCGCGCTCTCGGTGGTGCCCACCGAGTACCACCAGCAGGGCGCCACCCCGTACCGGACCGCGCTGGCCGCGGCGCTGCCGGCGGGCGTCCAGGTCGCCTGGAGCGGGGTCGGCGTGATCCCGGAGCGGATCACCGGCACCCAGGCCGCCGACACCGCGAGCCTGTACGGGCACCCGCTGGTCACCATGGACAACTACCCGGTCAACGACGCCACCCCGGACCGGCTCTTCCTGGGGGCCTACACCGGGCGCGACACCGAGGTGGCGACCCGTTCGGCCGTCATGCTGACGGGCGCGATGCAGCAGCCGGTCGCCTCCCGGATCGCGCTGGCCACCGCCGGTGACTTCGCCTGGAACCCCGCCGGGTACAAGCCGGAGGAGTCCTGGCAGGCCGCGCTGCGCTCGCTGGCCGGTCCGACCGCCTCGGCCGCGACGCCCGCCGGCGCGGCCCTGGCCGCCGTCACCGCGCTGGCCGGCAACAGCGCCTCGTCGCCGCTCGCCAAGCAGGAGTCCGGCTACCTGCTGCCGCTGCTGGAGCGGTTCTGGGCCACCGCCGAGCCGACCTCCGGCGTGGCGCCCGACCTCGCCCGGCTGATCGAGGCGGCCGCCCCGCTGCGGGAATCCTTCGCCGCGATGGCCGGCGCGCAGCAGACCCTCGCCTCGGCGCCGGCCACCGCCCAGCTGGCCGCCGAGTCCGCCTCCTGGCTCGCTCCGCTGCGCGACTACGGCCTGGCCGGACAGGCGGCCGTGGACATGCTGGTGGCCCAGCGGGGCGGCGACGGCGGGGCCGCCTGGAAGGCCCGGGTCGAGCTGAACAAGCTCCGCGAGCAGCTCGGCCAGAGCCCGGCGACGGTCGGCGCAGGCGTGCTCGGCCCGTTCCTGGAGCGGGCGCTGCGGGCCGCCGACACCTGGGCCGGCGTGCTCGACGGCGGCGTCACCCCGACCACCACCCTGGGCACCGCGCACGACCACCTCCCCGCGCTGATGACCGACGGTGTCGCCGACACGTTCTACTGGAGCTCGGCGCCGCCGCAGCCCGGCGACTCGGTCGGTCTGGACCTCGGCGACGGCCGCCCGGTCGGCAGCGTCACCGTGCTGATGGGCTCCTGGGGCAACGGCCCGGACGGCCAGAACGCACTCGACGACTACCTGCGCGAGGGCGTGCTGGAGTACTCCACCGGCGAGGGCGGCTGGAAGCGGCTGGCCCAGGTGAAGAACCAGAAGTCCGTCTCCGCCCAGCTGCCCGCCGGGACCGTCGTCCGGGCGGTCCGGCTGCGTGCCACCTCGGCGCAGAAGACCGCGGTCGCGGTGCGCGAGTTCTCGGTCACCGCGCCGGACGAGGCCCCGGCCAGCGTCTCCGGCGGCCCGGCCGCACTGCCCGGCTCCTCGGCCGCCGCGGTGCTGGACGGCAACCCGGACACCGCCTACCGGGCGGCCACCGCGCCGACCTCGCTGGACGAGCCGCTCACCGTCGAGCTGGGCGCCGCCCGCCCGCTGGACCGGCTGACCATCCTCACCGACCCGAACGTGCGTGCCTCCGCCGCCGTCGCGGTCCGGCGCGCGGACGGCAGCTGGGCGGAGATCGGCACCATACAGCCGGGCTGGAACGAGCTGTCGGCCGGCGGGCTGCCCGCCGACGCGTTCCGCCTGGCCTGGAAGCCGGGCGGGCAGCCTCCGGTGGTCAACCAGGTGATCCCCTGGTACGCGGACGCCCCGGCGGCCCGGCTCAGCCTGGCCGACACGGCGGTCGACGCGGTCATCGGGGCCGGCGCGCCCGTCCAGGCCCGGGCCACCGTCGAGGCCGGCCGGCCGGAGGGGGTGACCGGCGAGCTGCGGACGGAGGTGCCGGCCGTCGCCAAGGGGCTGACCGTGACGCCCGCGACCGGTGTGAGCGTGCCGCGCGGCGGCCGGGTCGGCGTCCCGCTGCTGGTCACCGCGGGGCCGGACACGCCGTCGGGCACCTACCAGGTGCCGGTGGTGTTCGTGACCGGGCAGACCAGCGTGCGGCAGGTGCTCCAGGTGCACGTGGTGCCGCCGACCGGCGGACCGGACCTGGCGATCACCGCCGAGGCGACCTCGTCGGCCGACGAGACGCCGCACTTCCCCGCCTCGGCCGTGGCCGACCAGGATCCGAAGAGCCGGTGGTCGTCGCCGGCCGCCGACGACGCCTGGGTGCAGCTGGAGCTGCCGCGGGCCGTCCACCTGGGCTCGGCGGTGCTGCACTGGCAGGCGGCGTACGCCGCCGCGTACAAGATCCAGGCCTCGGCGGACGGCCGTTCCTGGACCACCGTGGCGACGGTGGAGGACGGCAGGGGCGGCAACGAGACGGTGCGGTTCGACGCGCCGGGGGCGAAGTACCTGCGGGTGCAGGGCGTGGCCCGGGCCACCAAGTACGGCTACTCGCTCTGGGGCGTCGAGCTGTACGCCGTCGCCGCGGCGGCGGGGGCGACCCCGCCGGTGACACCGCCCGTCACGCCGCCGGTGACGCCTCCGGGCGGGCAGCCCGGCGGTGGCGGACAGCCGGGCGGCGGACAGCAGGGTGGCGCGCAGCAGGGCGGCGGACAGGCCGGCGGACAGCCGACCACGGTGCCGACCGCCCCGGCGACCACCCCGGCGCCGTCGGCCACGCCCACCGGGCCGACTCCGGCCCCGTCCGGCTCGACCGGCGCTCCGACGGGTCCGCCGGCGAAGCCGTAGCGGGGGTGCCGGACCGGGCGCGGGATCCTGCGCCCGGTCCGCCGTCCCCGCGGGCGCGCACGGCCGCACGGGCCCGGGCACGGGCACGCGGGACCTGCGTGCGCACGGTGGGCGGGAGGGCGGCCGGGCCCGGCAACGCGGCGGGCCGCCGCGCTCCCCGTCTGCGGGGTGCGTGGCGGCCCATGAGGCGTACCGGGAAATCTGTCGGGCAAGCCCTTGTGGAGCGGTGGTCAGGCGGAGAGCGGTTCGGGCTGCTCACCGCGGCGGACGGGTGCGGAGTGGGCTGAGTGGGCGGAGTGGGCCGAGTGCGCCCGGCCGAGCGGCACCGGATGGGTGGCCTCGGTATGGTCGTGGTGTTCGTACTCGCCCCACTGCGGGGCGCGCAGCTGGTCACCGCCGCCGTACGGCTCCAGGTAGGGCCGCCAGCGCGGATCCTTGATCCCGGTGCCGATGATCCGCCAGGCCAGGCCGGACGGCGGGGCCGGCGGGCGCTTCATCCGCCAGCCGAGTTCGGTGAGGTGGCGGTCGGCCTTGGTGTGGTTGCAGCGGCGGCAGGCGGCCACCACGTTGTCCCACCGGTGCTGGCCTCCCCGGCTGCGCGGGATGACGTGGTCGACGCTGGTGGCGGCGGCCCCGCAGTAGACGCAACGGCCGTGGTCGCGGGCGAACAGCGCCCGACGGGTGAGCGGGACGGGCCCGCAGAACGGGACCCGGACGAAGCGGGTCAGTCGGACGACGGACGGCGCCGGAAGGGCGCTGGTGGCGCTGTGCAGAGTGACACCCGAGTCCTCAAGGCTGACTGCCTTGTGATTGAGGACGAGGATGAGTGCGCGGCGCATCGATACGACGCCGAGTGGCTCGTAGGACGCGTTGAGGACCAGGACATGCGGCACGGATGCCTCCTTGGACGCCTGCGGCGCGTGGCTCGCGCCGGGACGAGCGGTTGGATCACACAGCGGGTGCGTGATCTCCCCCAGTGTCGCCTTACGCCTTTGTACGGCGCCACCACTCCTGTGTAACGGACCTGACGTGAACTCCGGATGTGGCTTCTGTCATACCCGGTATGCCCGGGGGAAGGGCGGGTTGCACCCCGGTGCCCGGAGGGTGCTCCGGGGCGCCCTCGCGGGGGAAGGCTGGGCCGGTCGGAGCAGCGGGGCGCACGGGGCGGGAACCGGTCGGACCCCGTCGGAGCAGCACGGACGGCGGGCCGGCCGGTGGGGGCGGCGGGGGTGAACCGCGGGGCGGGCGGGGCTGCGGGCAGCGCGCCGGGGCGTTGACGGGGCGTCCGTCCGGCCGCCGCGCGCCCTCGGAAGAGCGGTGGCCGGACCGTGGGAGAGCCGTGGGAGGGCGGTGCAGAGGCCGTCGGCGTGTCAGGGTGCCGGGTGGGCGGCGGATAGGGTAGAGCGGACGGTCCGCAGGCCAGGGGCGTGCCTCCCGGGTGTGCCTCCGCGGCGGCGGGCTGTGCCACGCACCCTGCAGGAAGGTCCCGCACGTGTTCAGGTCCGGTGCCGCCGGCCTCCTCGCCGACGCGTCCGTCACGCCGTCGGCCTCGACGCCGAACCCGTCCCCCAGTCCCACGGCCCCGGGGCTGCCGCAGCTCGACCTCAGAATCCCGACCAGCGCGCAGGAGGTCTCCGACACCACCCGGCAGGCCGCCAGCTGGTTCGACTCGCACTGGCAGGAGTGGCTGGCGAGCGGGGTCCGGATCGTCTTCATCGTCGTGCTGGCCCTGGTGCTGCGCGCGATGGTCCGCAAGCTGATCTCCCAGCTGATCGCGCGGATGGTCAAGCCCGGCGAGGGCGAGGACGAGCCCGGACGGCTGGGCGGGCTGCTGGCCAACACCGGGGTGGTCAACCCCGAGCGGCGGCAGCAGCGCTCGGAGGCGATCGGCTCGGTGCTGCGCAGCGTCGCGTCCTTCAGCATCCTGGGGACGGCCGCGCTGATGGTGCTGTCGGCGCTCGGGGTGAACCTGGCCCCGCTGCTGGCCAGTGCCGGTGTGGCCGGTGTGGCGATCGGTTTCGGCGCCCGCAACCTGGTCACCGACTTCCTCTCCGGGGTCTTCATGATCATGGAGGACCAGTACGGCGTCGGCGACGAGATCGACACCGGGGTGGCCACCGGCACGGTGCTGGAGGTCGGCCTGCGGGTGACCAAGCTGCGCGGCGCGGGCGGCGAGATCTGGTACATCCGCAACGGCGAGGTGAAGCGGATCGCCAACATGAGCCAGGGCTGGTCGACCGCCTCGGTGGACGTCCAGGTCGGGTACAAGGAGGACCTGCTGCGGGTCGAGGCGCTGATCCAGGAGACGGCGGAGGCCCTGGCCAAGGAGGCGCCGTTCGACGAGCTGGTCTGGGCGCCGTTCTCGATCCTGGGCGTGGAGTCGGTGGCCGTGGACTCGGTGGTGCTGCGGGTCGAGGCGCGGACGGCCCCGGGCAAGTCGCTGAGCGTGGCGCGGGCCCTGCGGCAGCGCCTGAAGGTCGCGTTCGACCAGGCCGGGATCAAGGTCAAGGAGGAGGTCGCGCCGGTCGCCGCCGATGCGGGCGCGGCTACCGGAACGGCCACCGCCGGAGTGGTGCTGACCACCGCGTCGGCGGCCTCGCCGGGCGCCGACCCGGCACCGCCGTCGGCGCTGGCCGACCCGAACTCGCCCCGCTACCAGGCGACGGCGCCGATACCGGCTCCCGTGAAGCCGGTCGACGACGCGGCCAAGGCGCCCTGACCGGGTAGCGGGCCGCCGCCCCGGCAGAGCCCGTGAACGAACGAGAGCCCCGTCTCCGCGCACGCCGGAGGCGGGGCTCACTGCTGCCCGGTAACGCTTCGGCATCCACCGGGGGAAGGGCCATTGACACCCTCGTGACGGGGACCGTACGGTCCTGTCTCAAGCGACTGGAAAGTTTCCTAACAGTTCGCCCGGGCCCGTCCGCCGGGCAGCCGACCAGCAGGAAGAGGAGGAGGATCTCCGCGTGACCAGGACCACCGCCAAGGCCCCCCTCGCCGGCACCCCCAGCCTGCTGCGCGCGATCAACGACCGCGCCGCCCTCGAACTGCTGCTGGAGAACGGCCCGCTCTCCCGTACCCAGATCGGCACGTTGACCGGACTCTCCAAGCCCACCGCCTCCCAGCTGCTGGCCCGTCTGGAGGCGGCCGGGCTGGTCCTGCCGGTGGGCACCACGGCGGGCGGACCGGGCCCCAACGCGCAGCTGTACCAGGTGAATCCGGCCGCCGGCCACGTCGCCGGGCTGGACGTCACCAACAGCCACGTCCGGGTCGCCGTCGCCGACATCACCGGCTCCACGCTCACCGAGGACGTCGTCCCCACCAAGGGGTGGACGGCCGCCGAGACCGTCCCCCGGGTCGCCCGGGTGGTCGCCGACGCGACCCGGTCCGCCGGGCTGGCCGAGGGCAGCCTGCACACCGTCGTGATCGGCGTCGGCGGGGCGCCCGACCCCGGCACCGGCAAGCTCAGGTACGCCTCCCACCTGCCCGGCTGGCACGCGCCGCGGCTGGTCGAGGAGCTGTCCGGGGCGATCGGCGCGCCGGTGTCGATCGAGAACGACGTGAACCTGGCCGCCGTCGCCGAGCAGGCCTCCGGCGCGGCGCACGGGTTCGAGGACTTCGTCCTGCTCTGGGCCGGCGAGGGCACCGGCGCCGCGATCGTGATCGCCGGCCGCCTGCACCGCGGCTTCACCGGCGGCGCCGGCGAGGTCGGCTACATGCCGGTGCCCGGCGCCCCGGTGCTGCGGGACGTGCGCCGCCGCAACTCCGGCGGGTTCCAGGAGCTGGTCGGCGCCCCCGCCGTCCGGGCCCTGGCCCGGGAGCACGGACTCGGCGCGCCGACCGCGGAGGAGACGCTCGCCAAGGCGCTGCGGACCCCGGGCGCCGGCGACGCGTTCCTCACCGAGCTGGCGGGCCGGCTGGCCGTCGGACTGGCCGTGATCGTCGCCGTCGTCGACCCCCAGCTCGTGGTGGTCTCCGGCGGTGTGCCGACCGCGGGCGGCGAACGGCTGCGGGCGCTGGTCGAGGAGGAGCTGGCCCGGATCTCGATCGCCCGCCCGGAGGTCCGCAGCAGCACCCTGTCCGGTTCGCCCGTCCTGCTGGGCGCGCTGCAACGCGCGCTGGCGGCCGCCCGCGAGGCGGTCTTCTCCACCCACTGAGGTCCACCCGCCCACCGAAGTTCACACCAGCGACGCTCCCACCACGGACGCTTCCACCACCGGCGTCAGAACCACCGGTTCAGAACCACCGGCGTCCGACCCATCGGCGCCCGAGTCACCGGCGCTCCCACCGAGCACCGCCTGGACCACCTGAACCACCTGGCTCCACCCGCACCAGCCACCACCCGCACCACCCGCACCACCCGCACCGCTCGATCCCTGCACCCACTCTCCCCAACCCCCTACGCGGGACCCGAGGCAATGACGCCTGCCCGCGCACCCCCAGGAGGACCTCGAAGTGCACTCCACCACCTCCCGCAGAGGCCGCCGTACGATCGCCGCCGTCACCGGCAGCGCCGTCCTGGCCCTGCTGGCCACCGCCTGCACCGGATCCAGCGACGGCAGCGGCAGCGACGACTCGGCCAGCGGCAAGGACGTCACCATCACCTTCTGGCACGGCTGGAACCAGCCCGCCGAGGTGAAGGCGATCAACGACAACATCGCCGCCTTCGAGAAGGCCCACCCGAACATCCACGTCAAGACGACCGAGAACATCGGTGACGACAAGGTCAACCAGGCACTGCGGGCCGGTGGCGACGCTGCCCCGGACGTGGTCTCCTCGTTCACCACCAACAACGTCGGCATGTTCTGTTCGACCAAGGCGTTCGCCGACCTCAAGCCCTTCCTGGCGAAGGACAACATCGACCCGGCCAAGACCTTCCCGGCCGCGATGCTCAACTACACGCAGTTCCAGGGCAACCAGTGCTCCCTGCCGCTGCTCGGCGACGCCTTCGGCCTGTACTACAACAAGAAGGCCTTCGCCGACGCCGGGATCGCCGGCCCGCCGAAGACCTTCAGCGAGTTCGCCGAGACCGCCACCAAGCTCACCCTCGCCGAGGGCGACAGCTACAAGCAGCTCGGCTTCATGCCGCTGTACCACGGCTACGAGTCGACCACCGAGCACTTCCTCGGCCAGTACGGCCCGAGCTACTTCGACGCCTCCGGCAAGTCCAGCATCGCCGCCGACCCGAAGATCGCGGCGATGATGAACTGGCAGAAGGGCCTGGTCGACAAGCTCGGCGGCTACGACAAGCTGGACAAGTTCCGGGCCACCTTCGGCGAGGAGTTCAGCGCCAAGAACCCCTTCCACACCGGCCAGGTCGCGATGGCCATCGACGGTGAGTGGCGCACCGCCTCGCTCGCCGAGAACAAGCCGGACTTCGAGTGGGCGACCGCGCCGTTCCCGGTGCCGGACGACCAGGCCTCCACCTGGGGCCGCGGCTACCAGACCGGCACCATCATCGGCATCGCCAGCACCAGCAAGAAGCAGGCCGCCGCCTGGGAGCTGACGAAGTTCCTCACCACCGACACCGACGCGGTGGTCTCGTTCGCCAACGCGATCCACAACGTGCCCAGCACCTTCGCGGCGCTCGACTCGCCGAAGCTGATCAGCGACCCGAACTTCAAGACCTTCCTGGACATCGCGAAGAACGCGAACTCCAGCACCACGCCGGCCAGCGTCAACGGCGGCGGCTACATCGTCTCGGTGCAGAACCTCGGCTACGAGTTCGAGTCCGGCAGGCAGACCGATCTCGCGGCCGGTCTCGCGGCCACCGCCAAGGAGATCGACGCCGCCATCGCCCAGGCCAAGTAGCGCGGAACGGTTCACGGAGCTCCCATGTCACTCGCGTCCGACACCCGCAGGGGCACCGGACCGACCGACCCGGCGGCGCCCTCCACGCAGCACCTGCTGCGCCGGAAGCGCCGCCGGGAGGCGGCCCGCACCCTGGCCTTCCTCTCCCCCTGGCTGATCGGCTTCGCGGTCTTCTTCCTGTACCCGCTGATCTCCACGGTCTACTTCTCGTTCACCAAGTACAACGGCTTCGGCGCACCCGCCTTCAACGGCCTGAAGAACTGGGACTACGTCTTCAACGACCTCCCGGCCTTCTGGAAGGGCCTGCGCAACACCGTGTGGCTGGTCTTCATCATGGTGAGCCTGCGGGTGGCGTTCGGCCTCGGCATCGGGCTGCTGATCACCAAGGTCAAGACCGGTGCCGGACTCTTCCGCACCGCGTTCTACCTGCCGTACCTGGCACCGCCGGTGGCCGCGACCGTCGCCTTCGCCTTCCTGCTCAACCCCGGCACCGGACCGGTCAACCACTTCCTCGGCGAGATCGGACTGCCCCAGCCGGGCTGGTTCGCCGACCCGACGTGGTCGAAGCCCGCCCTCACCATGCTCGCCATGTGGGGCATCGGCGACCTGATGGTCATCTTCATGGCGTCCCTGCTGGACGTCCCGAGGGACCAGTACGAGGCCGCCGAACTCGACGGCGCCGGGCCGTTCCAGCGGTTCCGGTTCGTCACCCTGCCGAACATCTCGCCGATCATCATGTTCGCGGTGGTCACCGGCGTCATCCAGACCATGCAGTACTACACCCAGGCGATCGTCGCCGCGAAGGTCACCAGCGGCAACGCGGGCAACTCCGGGCAGCAGTTCGAACCGGGCTACCCGCAGGGATCCACCTGGACCCTGCCGCAGATGGTCTACAACCTCGGCTTCCAGCGCTTCAACTACGGCGCGGCGTGCGTCGTCGCCCTGGTGCTGTTCGCCATCTCGATGGCCGTCACCTCGCTCCTGCTCCGCCGCAAGTCCGGCTTCATGGCGAGCGACGACTAGCGGCCCAGTGAGGACACGATCATGACTCTCAGCTCCACCCTCACGGCGAAGGCCCCCGCGGAGGGGCCCGCCCGGCGCGGCGCCCCCGGCGCCGCGGCCCGCGCCGCCCGCCGCCGCGCGCTGCTCAACTGGGTGGCCGTGCACTCGCTGGCCGTCGCCGCCGCGCTGTTCTTCCTGCTCCCGCTCGTCTTCGCCTTCCTCACGTCGGTGATGACGGACAGCCAGGCGCTCACCACCGACTACTGGCCCACCTCCTGGGAGTGGGGCAACTACGCCAAGGTGTGGGACACCCCCGGCTTCCTCACCTGGTGGCGCAACACCCTGCTGTACGCCGGCCTCGGCACCCTGCTGACCATCGTCTCCAGCCTTCCGGTGGCCTACGCGCTCGCCAAGTTCCGCTTCCGCGGCCGCAATCTGGCGCTGATGGCGGTCATCTCGATGATGATGCTGCCGCCCCAGGTCACCATCATCCCGATGTACCTGTTCTGGGCGAAGGAGCTCGGGCTCAGCGGCTCGCTCTGGCCGCTGATCATCCCGATGGCCTTCGGCGACGCCTTCTCGATCTTCCTGCTGCGGCAGTTCCTGCTGACCATCCCCAAGGAGTACATCGAGGCGGCCCGGATCGACGGCTGCGGCGACCTGCGCACCCTCCTCAAGGTCGTCCTGCCGATGGCCAAGCCGGCCATCGCCGCCGTCGCCCTCTTCCAGTTCTTCTACTGCTGGAACGACTACTTCGGCCCGCAGATCTACGCCAGCAACAAGCCCGGCGCCTGGACGCTCTCCTACGGCCTGGAGTCCTTCAAGGGTGCCCACCACACCAACTGGAACCTCACCATGGCCGCCACGCTGCTGGTGATGGCCCCGGTGATCCTCCTCTTCTTCTTCGCACAGAAGGCCTTCATCGAAGGCGTGACACTGACAGGGGTCAAGGGCTGATGTCCACACTCAAGCTGGCCATCGTCGGCGGCGGTTCGACGTACACCCCGGAGCTGATCGACGGCTTCGCCCGGCTGCGGGACACCCTGCCGATCGGCGAGCTCGTCCTGATCGACCCGGCCGCGGACCGCCTGGAGCTGATCGGCGGGCTGGCCCGGCGGATCTTCGCCAAGCAGGGGCACGGCGCCGTGGTGACCACCACGACCGACGTCGAGGCGGGGGTCGCGGACGCGGACGCCGTCCTGCTCCAGCTGCGGGTCGGCGGGCAGGCGGCCCGCAACCAGGACGAGACCTGGCCGCTGGAGTGCGGCTGCGTCGGCCAGGAGACCACCGGCGCGGGCGGGCTCGCCAAGGCGCTGCGGACCGTCCCGGTGGTGCTCGACATCGCCGAGAAGGTCCGGCGCACCAACCCCGACGCCTGGATCGTCGACTTCACCAACCCGGTCGGCATCGTCACCCGGGCCCTGCGGGAGGCCGGCCACAAGGCCGTGGGCCTCTGCAACGTCGCCATCGGCTTCCAGCGGCGGTTCGCCAAGCACCTGGGCGTCGACCCGGAGCTGATCCGGCTCGACCACGTCGGCCTCAACCACCTCACCTGGGAGCGCGGCGTCACCCTGCTCGACGCGCCCGGCGCCGCCGGTGGCCGGGAGGTGCTGCCGGAGCTGCTCGCCGGCTTCGGCCAGGAGATCGCCGACGACCTGCTCCTGCCCCGGCGGGTGATCGAGCGGCTCGGCGTCGTCCCCTCCTACTACCTGCGGTACTTCTACCAGCACGACCAGGTGGTGGAGGAGCTCAAGGTCAAGGGCTCCCGCGCCGCCGAGGTCGCCGAGATCGAGCGGCAGCTGCTGGAGATGTACGCCGACCCCGCGCTCGACACCAAGCCCGAACTGCTCGGCAAGCGCGGCGGCGCGTTCTACTCCGAAGCGGCCGTGCAGCTCATCGCGGCGCTGCTCGGCACCGACGGCGCCACCTCGGTCCAGGTGGTGAACACCCGCAACGACGGCGTCCTGCCGTTCCTGCCGGACGACGCCGTCATCGAGGTGCCGGCCGAGGTCGACGCGGCGGGCGTACGGGCCCTGCCGCAGCGGCCGGTCGAGCCGCTCTACGCCGGCCTGATCGCCTCCGTCACCGCGTACGAGAACCTCGCCCTGGACGCCGCCCTGCGCGGCGGCCGAGACCGGGTCTTCGACGCCCTGCTCGCCCACCCGCTGGTCGGCCAGATCGACCTCGCCGACCGGCTGACGGACCGGCTGCTCGCCCACAACCGCGAGCACCTCGCCTGGGCCTGACCCGCCCGGCCGAACTCCGGCCCGCACTCCGTGGGGGGTGCGGGCCGGGCCGCCGAGGGCCCACCGGCCCTCCGCGAGGAGGCCGCGAGGAGACCTCCCACCCCCGGCCGGGACCAACCACGGCCGGGCCACGTACGAGCCGCGGGGACCTGATGACCCACCAGCCCGAACCACACCTGCCCGGCGTCCTCGCCATCGACGCGGGTAACTCCAAGACCGACGTCGCCCTCATCGGCGCCGACGGCACCGTCCTCGGCTCCGCCCGGGGTGGCGGCTTCACCCCGCAGAAGGTCGGCGGCGCCGCCGCCGTCGCCGGCCTCGCGCCGCTGGTCGAGCAGGCCGCCGCGGCGGCCGGGATCACCGCCTGGAACGGCACGCTGACCAGTCACGTCAGCGCCTGCCTCGCCAACGCCGACCTCCCGGTCGAGGAGGACGCGCTGCGCGTGGCCCTGGAGTCCCACCCGTGGGGCGCCAGCAACACCGTCGTCAACGACACCTTCGGCCTGCTGCGCGCCGGGACCGACGGCCCGCGCGGCGTCGCCGTCGTCTGCGGCGCCGGCATCAACTGCGTCGGCCTGCTGCCCGACGGCCGCACCGCCCGGTTCCCCGCCCTCGGCGAACTGACCGGCGACTGGGGCGGCGGCGCCGGCCTCGCGCTCACCAGCATGTGGCACGCCGTCCGCGCGGAGGACGGCCGCGGCGGGCCGACCGTCCTGGCCCCGGCCATCGCCGAGCACTTCGGCCTGCCCAGCGCCGGCGCCGTCGCCGAGGCCGTCCACCTGGACCACCTGCCGTACGGCCGGCTGCACGAGATCGTCCGGGTGCTGTTCGCGGTCGCGGAGGGCGGCGACCGGGTCGCGCTGGAGCTGATCGACCGGCAGGCCGACGAGATCACCCGGCTCGCGGTCGTCGCCCTGCGCCGGCTGGAACTCCTGGAGGAACCCACCCCGCTGGTGCTCGGTGGCGGCGTGCTCGCCTCGCGGCAGCCGCTGCTGATCGACAACCTCACCGCCCGGCTGGCGGAGGCCGCGCCGCTCGCCGAGCCGCGCGTCGTCGTCGCACCGCCGGTGCTGGGCGCGGCGCTGCTCGGCCTCGACCACCTGGCGGCGGGCGCCGAGGCGCAGGCCCGGGTGCGGGAGGCGTACGACACCGACCGGCCGGTGGCGGCGTAGCGCCCGGTCCCGACGCTTCCGCCCCCGCCCCCGCCGCACCGCTTCCGCCCCCGCCGTTTCCGCCCCCACAGGTTCCGCCCCCGCCGGGTCCGCACACCCGGCGGGGGCGGTCGTGCGTTCACGGCCGGGCGGCGCGGGATCGGGTGGGTCAGATCGGCCGGGCGGGTGGCGACGGGAGGGGTGGACGGGACGCTACGGCGCGGTAACCTGACGGACAGTCAGTTTCTCGGACCGGTCGACGGACCGGTCGAGCAAGGCGGCGCGGAGGCCGACGGCCGGGGCGGGGTGGGACCGGAGAGGCCGGTGGGACGACGGCACCAGGCGTTCACCGACCGGCCATCGGTCCAGGGGAAGTCCATCACCCGGGAGAAGGCTGCCGTCCCTAGCGTCTCCCGACGCACCGCCGACCGTCCCCCTCCTCTCACGAAGGGTCACCCCATGCCCGGACGCAGAGTCGTCGCCGCGGCCACCCTCGGCGCCATGACCGCCGGCGCGCTGGCCGTCACCGCCTTTTCCGGTGCCGCCACCGCGGCGGTCGGGACCACCACGTTCACCCCGGTGGCCGACACCTACGCGTACAGCAGCAACCCGAGCACCAACTACGGAACGTCCGGCCAGCTCGGGGTGGACAACAGCCCGGCCAAGCGGACCTTCCTGAAGTTCACCGTCTCCGGCCTCACCGCACCGGTGACCGGCGCCAAGCTGCGCATCCACACCGACGACGTGTCCGGTGCCGAGAGCGGCAGCGGCGGCACCTTCCGCTCGCTGAGCAGCACCACCTGGTCCGAGACCGGCCTGACCTGGAACAACCAGCCGGCCGTGGACGGCCCGGTGCTGGGCTCGATCGGCTCCGTCTCCCGCAACGCCTGGTACGAGGTGGACGTCACCTCCTACGTCCAGGGGAACGGCACCTTCGCCATCGGCGTGACCTCCGCGTCCAGCGACGGCGCCGACTACGACTCGCGCGAATCCGGCTCCACCGCACCGCAGTTGGTGATCACCACCGACACCGGCACGCCCTCCCCGTCGCCGACCGTGACCTCGTCGCCGACCGCCACGCCCACCGCCACCCCGACCCCCACCACCTCCCCGACCGGCGGCGCGGACCCGGTGCTGGTCGGCGCCGGCGACATCGCCAACTCCGGGAACGGCGACGAGGCCACCGCCAAGCTGCTCGACGGCATCCCCGGCACGGTGTTCAACGCGGGCGACAACGCCTACCCCGACGGCAGCGCCTCGGACTACACCAACTACTACGCACCGACCTGGGGCCGCCACAAGGCACGCACCAAGCCGGCGCCGGGCAACCACGAGTACAACACCTCGGGCGCCACCGGCTACTACAACTACTTCGGCGCCGCGGCCGGCACCGCCGGCCAGGGCTACTACTCCTACGACCTGGGCAACTGGCACGTCGTGGCGCTCAACTCGAACATCTCCACCAGCACCGGCTCCGCCCAGGAGCAGTGGCTCCGCGCCGACCTCGCCGCGAGCAACAAGCCCTGCACGCTGGCGTACTGGCACCACCCGCGGTTCACGTCCGGCTCCAACCACGGCCCGAGCACGTCCGTCGGCCCGCTGGTGCAGGCCCTGTACGACTACAACGCCGACGTGATCGTCACCGGCCACAACCACCAGTACGAGCGGTTCGCGCCGATGAACCCGGGCGGCGCGCTCGACACCACCCGCGGCATCCGGCACTTCGTGGCCGGGATGGGCGGCGCCAGCCACTACAGCTTCGGCACCATCCAGGCCAACAGCGAGGCGCGCAACAGCGACACCTACGGCGTGCTGAAGTTCACGCTGCACAACAACGGCTACACCTGGCAGTTCGTCCCCGAGGCGGGCAAGACGTACAACGACAGCGGCACCACCGCCTGCCACTGACGCCCGGCGCACCCCCCGAGCGACGACGCGGCCGGGACCTCCCCCGGCCGCGTCCCGCCGATCCGCCGACCCCGCGCGGACCACCCCGCACCGCCGTCCCGCGCCGCCACCCCGCACCGCCGTCCCGCGCCGCCACCCCGCGCCGCCGTCCCGCGCCGACCGTCCCCGTGCCGAGCTCGCACCGGCGAAAGGCCACCCGTGTACCTGTCCACCATCGGCCGCCCGGCCGCCGCCGATCCCCCCACCGATCCCCCCGCCGGCCCGAGGAAGCGCCGCTGGGCCCTGGTGGGCGGCAACGTCGTCGCCCTCGGGACGGTCAGCCTGGTGACCGACGTCTCCTCCGAGATGGTCACCGCCGTCCTCCCGCTCTACCTGACCGCCGCCCTGCACCTCGGCCCGGCCGCGTACGGGGTGATCGACGGTCTCTACGGCGGCGCGACCGTGCTGCTGCGCCTGGTCGGCGGCTTCGTCGCCGACCGGATCCAGCGCCGCAAGGTCGTCGCCGGGGCCGGCTACGCGATCTCCGCCGTCGCCAAGCTCGGCCTGCTCGCCGCCGGCTCCGCACCGGCCGCGCTCGGCCTGGTGATCACCGCCGACCGGGCCGGCAAGGGCCTGCGCAGCGCCCCGCGGGACGCCCTGATCACCCTCTCCGCCCCGGAGGGCTCGCTGGGCCGGGCGTTCGGCCTGCACCGCACCATGGACGCGGCCGGCGCCTTCGCCGGCCCGCTGCTCGCGCTGGCGGTCCTGGCCGCCGCCGGACAGGCCTTCGACGCGGTCTTCGTCACCAGCTTCTGCGTCGCCGCCTTCGGCGTCCTGATCCTGGTGCTGTTCGTCCGCGACCACCGCACCCCGATGCCCGCGGCCGGCGCGATCTCCGCCCGCGCCGCGCTGGGCCTGCTGCGGCAGGGCCCGGTGCTGCGGCTGGTGCTGGCCGCCGCGCTGCTCGGGCTGGCCACGATCGGCGACGGCTTCGTCTACCTGCTGCTGCAGCGGCGTTCGGACCTCTCGCTGGGCTGGTTCCCGCTGCTGGCGGTCGGCACCAGCCTGACGTACCTGCTGCTGGCCGCACCGCTGGGCGCGCTCGCCGACCGGATCGGCCGCCTCCCGGTGCTGCTGGGCGGCTACGCGGCCCTGGCCGGCGCGTACCTGCTGCTGTACGGGCCGCTCGACGGGACGGGCGCGACGGTGGCGGTGCTGGCGCTGCACGGCCTCTTCTACGCGGCCACCGACGGCGTGCTGATGGCCCTGGCCGGGCCCCGGCTGCCCGAGGCGCTGCGGACCACCGGCATCGCCCTGGTGCAGAGCGGACAGGCCCTGGCCTACCTGGCCTCCTCGGTGCTGTTCGGGCTGGCCTGGCAGTACTGGGGGCCGGCCACCGCCAGCCGGGCGGCCGCGGCGGCCGTCGTGGTGGCGCTGCTGGGGACCGTCGTCCTGCTGTCCGGCGGTCCGCGCCGCCCCGCCGGCCCGGCCGCTCCCGTGACCACCCCCGACACCCCTGCGAAGGACCCCCGTTGAACCTCACCCCGCGCGCCCGGCTGCTGGCGATAGCCACCGCCGCCCTGCTGCTCGGCGGCGCCGCCACGACGTACACGCTGACCGCCGGCTCCGCACCGGGCACCGCCGCGACGGCCCCGGGCCGCGGCTCCGCCCCCGACTCCGACTCCGACTCCGATCCCGACGGCGACCCCGGCGGCACGGCGGCCGGTCCGCGCATCCAGGTCCTGAGCAACGGCCTGCTCTCGTCCGTCTCCCGCCAGGACCCGGGCGGCAGCCGCGAGGTCGGCAGCCGCCGCTGCGAGCGCGCGTACGCCGCCGCCGGGACGGTCGCCTGCCTCGCCCCGGCCGGCGCCCTGGAGGGGCCCGAACTCGTCGTGCTGGACCGGGCGTCGAACGAGCGCAGGAAGGTCTCGCTGACCGGCCTCCCGAACCGGCTCCGGGTCTCCGCCAGCGGCCGGATGGTCTCCTGGACGCTCTTCGTCGGCGGCGACTCCTACGCGGGCAACTCCTTCTCCACCCGGACCGGCGTCCTCGACACCTCCGGGGGGCAACTCCTCAACACTCTGGAGGAGTTCACGATCACCCGGGACGGCCGGCCGTACCGCGCCGCCGACGTGAACTACTGGGGGGTGACCTTCACCGCGGACGACAACCGGTTCTACGCGACCCTCGCCACCGACGGCCACCGCTACCTGGTGGAGGGCGACCTCGCCGCCCGGACCGTCCGCACGCTCGCCGACAACGTCGAGTGCCCGTCGCTCTCCCCCGACGGCCGCCGGATCGCGTTCAAGCAGGCCGTCGACGGCGACCCCGCCAAGGGCTGGCGCCCCGCCGTGCTGGACCTCGCCACGATGGCCGCCACCCGGCTGCCCGAGCAGCGCTCGGTGGACGACCAGCCCGCCTGGCTCGACGACGCCACCGTCGCGTACGCGATCCAGCGCTCGGACGGGGTCAACGACGTCTGGGGGGTACCGGCCGACGGTTCGGCGGCGCCCGCGCTGCTCGTCCCCGAGGCCAACTCCCCCGCCCCGCTGTCCTGACCGTGCGCCG
Source organism: Kitasatospora sp. NPDC002965 (assembly GCF_040611255.1). Classification (NCBI taxonomy): domain Bacteria; kingdom Bacillati; phylum Actinomycetota; class Actinomycetes; order Kitasatosporales; family Streptomycetaceae; genus Kitasatospora; species Kitasatospora sp. NPDC002965. Next base: position 36,123 of record NZ_JBEXNT010000067.1, read on the forward strand.
TCCGCCCGCCTGCCCGCCGCCGTCCGGTTCCGCCGGACCGGCGGAACCGGCGGAGCGGAACCGGGTGTACGGATTCCGCGTGTACGGGGGTGCCGTGTCCGGTCGTCTTCCTGGGAGACTCGCCCCATGACCGCCCCCCGTCGCCTCCTCCTCGCCGTGCTGCTCTGCTGTACCGTCACCGCCGGCCTGGCCGCCTGCACCCCGATCGACGAGGACCCGACGGTGGCGATGGCCTCGGACGACGACGAGGACACGGCCGACGCCGAGGACCTCGACGACGCGGCCCCGTGGGAGGACGGCACGGAGGAGGCGTACGGCGCCGCGACCGACTCCGCGCCGACGGCCCCCTCGCCCGAGTGCACCGACCTCTCGCTGAGCCCCGGCCACCAGGTCGTCCGGGTCGTCGGCGAGATCGAGGGCCGCCTCACCGCCCTCCCCACCCGGTACGTCTGCGACTCCGACGCCCCCGACGACGGCTCCTACGACCCGGTCGGCATCCCCACCGCCTACCCGCTCGCCGCCCGGGTGACCGCCACCCTCGTCGCCCTTGAGGACGGTGAGCCCGCCAAGGAGGTCCAGCTCCCCGTCCTCCTGGAGCACCTCGGCGACTGCCTGGCCGACCGTGAGCCCGACCCGCCGTACGGCTGCTACGGCGACACCTACGACATCGTCCTCGACGCCCGCGGTCGCATCACCCGCATCACGGAGCTGTACCGCCCCTGAGGCCCTGGGCGCCGGGGCGCTTCCCCTCCGCCCCGGACGGCGCCGGCCTCCCGCGGCGGCCCGTACCGGCCTCCGCCCACCGGGCTTGACCTCAAGTGGGGTTCACGTTGTCGGATAGGGCCCAGGCGGTGATCACCACCGCCGGCACGGCACGTGAGGAGGGGTTCGCCATGGCGAACGACGTACTGGTGGTGGGGGCCGTTCCGGCCGAGGTCAGGAACGCGGTGACCGGGGTGGTCGCCGCCCTGGAGAAGGCGTTCAACACCAAGGACGCGACCGCGCTGGGCGAGCAGTTCGGCGAGCAGGCCTCGTGGACCAACGCCCGCGGCCTGCGGCTCGACGGACGGACGGCGATCGCCGAGTTCAGCGGGCCGGCGATGGAGACCTTCCTGCGGGACTCCTACGCCCGGTACGACGTGGTGAAGATCCTGGCGATCGCGGAGGACGTGGTCGCGGTGAACGTCGCCCAGACGCCCACCGACGCCGCGGGCGAACCCGTGGAGGGGGCGCACGGCGCCGCCCTCTACGTGGTGGCCCGCCAGGCGGACGGCTGGAAGATCGTGGCCGGTCAGAACAACGCGGTCGATGCCCCGTCCGCCGGGTGAGTGACGACCGGTCCCGAGCCGGGGGCCGCCTCCGATCCTTCGATCGTGCCAGGAGGCGGCCCCCTTCTCCCTCTTCTCCTACTTGGTGATCCTCGTGACCTGGCCCGCGCCGACGGTCCGGCCGCCCTCGCGGATGGTGAACCGCAGACCCTCCTCCATCGCGACGGGCTGGATCAGGGTGACGGTGATCTCGACGTTGTCCCCGGGCATGACCAGTTCGGTGCCCTCCTTGAGGGTCACCACGCCGGTGACGTCGGTGGTGCGGAAGTAGAACTGGGGCCGGTAGTTGTTGAAGAACGGGGTGTGCCGGCCGCCCTCGTCCTTGGACAGGATGTAGGCCGTCGCCTCGAACTCGGTGTGCGGGGTCACCGATCCGGGCTTGATGATGCACTGGCCGCGCTCGACGTCCTCGCGCTTGATGCCGCGCAGCAGCAGGCCGACGTTCTCGCCGGCCCGCCCCTCGTCGAGCAGCTTGCGGAACATCTCGATGCCGGTGACCGTGGTCGTGGTCTTCTCCGGCTTGATGCCGATGATGTCGACGGTCTCGTTGACCTTCAGCACCCCGCGCTCGATCCGGCCGGTCACCACGGTGCCGCGGCCGGTGATGGTGAAGACGTCCTCGACCGGCATCAGGAAGGGGTGGTCGATGTCCCGCGTGGGCTGCGGGATGCTCTCGTCGACGGCCTTCATCAGACCCAGCAGCTTCTCGCCCCACTCCTTGTCGCCCTCCAGGGCCTTGAGGGCGGAGACCTGGACCACCGGGGTGTTGTCGCCGTCGAACTCGTACTCGGAGAGGAGCTCGCGGACCTCCAGCTCGACGAGCTCCAGGATCTCCTCGTCGTCCACCATGTCGGCCTTGTTCAGGGCGACGACGATGTACGGGACCCCTGACTGGCGGGCCAGCAGGACGTGCTCCTTGGTCTGCGGCATCGGGCCGTCGGTGGCGGCGACGACGAGGATCGCCCCGTCCATCTGGGCGGCGCCGGTGATCATGTTCTTGATGTAGTCCGCGTGACCCGGGCAGTCGACGTGGGCGTAGTGACGCGCCTCGGTCTGGTACTCGACGTGCGCGATCGAGATCGTGATGCCGCGCTGCCGCTCCTCCGGCGCCTTGTCGATCTCGTCGAACGGCGTGAAAGGGTTCAGGTCCGGATAGGCGTCGTGCAGGACCTTGGTGATCGCCGCCGTCAGCGTCGTCTTCCCGTGGTCGACATGGCCGATGGTGCCGATGTTGACATGCGGCTTCGTCCGCTCGAACTTCGCCTTCGCCACGCGCTCCTCCTCAGATGTCGGACCGGGGCGGAGAGCCATCGGCCGACCGCCTGCCCGCGCTGCTCATGGAAAGCGCGGGGCGCGGCCGTCGCACGCGGGGAGGGCGTGCCCCCGCCGCCGCGACCAGGAGTGACCGACCCCGCGCAGAGGGTAACCATAGCGGGCCGGGGGTGCGGCGGAGCCGGGACCACGCCCTCCGGCGGGCCCGGCCCCGCGGGCGCGGCGGTCCCGGCCCGGCCGTCCGGGCCAGTCGTCCGGGCCAGTCGTCCGGGCTAGTCGTCCGGGCTAGTCGTCCGGGCTAGTCGTCCGGGCCCAGGTCCAGGACGGCCTTGCCGAGGACCCGGCGCCCGACGAGCGCGTCCGCCGCCTCGTGGGCCCTGGCCCAGGAGCCGCGCCAGCCGATCTGCGGGGAGAGCCGGTCCGTCGCCACCAGGTGGAGCAGGTGACCGAGGTCGGCACCGACGGGCGTGCTGACGTTGAAGTTCTCCAGCCGACCGTTCGGGCTCTCGACGCGGGCCCGCTCGAAGTCGATGACGGTCGGCTCGCCGGAGGCCTTCCCGATCGCCTGGACGACGCCGCCGCGTTCGAGGCGGTAGAACGCCTCGGCCAGCTGGCTGCCGCCGACGTTGTCGAGCACGCCGTACACCGGCGAGGTCAGCTCCTCCGGGCCGTGCACGATCTCGGCCGCGCCCAGCTCCCGCAGGCCCTCCGCACGGGCCGGGCCGCCGACCGAGGCGACGACGTGCGCACCCCCCAGCGCGAGGAGCTGGACGGCGAAGCGCCCCACCCCGCCCGAGGCGCCGGTGACCAGGACCCGACGGCCGAGGACGGAGCCCAGGCGGCGGACCGCCTGGAGCGCCGTGACCCCGGCCACCGGGAGGGCGCTCGCCGTCCCCAGGTCGACGGCGTCGGGCACGACCGCCAGCTCGGCGGTGTCCACCGCCCGCAGCCGCGCCCAGGCGCCGCCCCACCCGAAGGTGACCACCCGGGCCCCGACGGGTGGACCCGATCCGTCGTCGGCCGACCGGACGACGACACCCGCCGCGTCCCAGCCCGGCACCGTGCCGGGTGGGGTGTCCGGCGACCGGTAGACGATCTCACCGAAGTTGAAGGAGACCGCGCCGACCTCGATCAGCGCCTGTCCGGGCCCGGGTTTCGGATCCGGCACCTCGGCGAAGCTCAGCTGCCGGGGGGCGTTCGGGTCGTGGACGAGTGCCTTCATGGCGGGCCCTTCAGTGCGGAGGATCGGAGGAGGAGGTGCCGCGGAGGAGGTGCCGCGGAGGAGGCCGCCACGATCGGCGGCCCCCTGGAGTGGCGCCGGGCGCCGCGGGGTCAGCGGGTGGCGCTCTCCGCGCCGTCGACCGGGCGCACCGCGACCGCGTCTATCTCGAAGAGCATCCCGGGCAGCGCCAGCGACGCGACGCCGCTGAGCGTCTGGGCGGGCAGCCGGTCGCCCCAGGCGGCGTGCAGGGCCTTCCCCAGCACACCCAGCTTCTCCAGGTCGTGGTCGACGACGTACGAGCCGAGCCGGACGACGTGCTCGAAGCCGAGGCCGACGCCGGCCAGCGCGGTGCGCAGGTTGTCGAAGGACCGCTCGACCTGGGCGGCGAAGTCGCCGGGGACGACCTGGCCGCTCTCGTCGGAGGCGTACTGCCCGCCGATGAAGACCGGTTCGCCGGGCGCGGAGGCGGCGTGGCTGTAGCCGAACGGCGTGGGGTCGTGCAGGCCGGCGGGGTTGGTGAGGGTGCGGTGGTCGTGGAGGTCACTCATGGTCGACGGTTCCTTCGGTTGTGGTGCGGTGGGTGCGACGGGTCGTTGTCGTGACGTCAGGTGCGGTGCTGCGCACGCCTTCCGGCGGTTCGGCGTCGACCCGGATCCCTCCGGTGGCAACGCTCCGCGCGGCGGCGATCATCCCGGCGGGCGGTCCCCCCGCCCGCCGGGCTTCCTTCCGGCGGTCCTCCTCCGGGCCGGTCATCCCTCCAGGCGGACGAGCATCTTGCCGGTGTTGGCGCCGCGCATCACGCCGAGGAAGGCGGCCGGCGCCTGCTCGATGCCCTCGACGACGGTCTGCTCGGTCCGCAGGCTCCCGTCGGCGAGCCAGCCGGCGGCCCGGCCGATCCACTCGGGGAAGAGGTGGAAGTAGCTGCTGACCAGCATCCCGCGCAGGTTCAGCTCCTTGGCCGCCGCCTGGAACAGGTTGTCGGGACCCGGGGCCGGGCTGGTCGCGTTGTAGGTGCTGATCGCGCCGACGAGGGCGATCCGGCCGCCGGTGCGCATCGCGCCGATGGCGGCCCGCAGGTGGTCGCCGCCGACGCTGTCGAGGTAGACGTCGATGCCCTCCGGGGCGGCTGCGGCGAGCTGTTCGTCCAGCGAGCCGGCCCGGTAGTCGATCGCGGCGTCGTAACCGAAGTCCGTCACCAGCTTCGCGGCCTTCTCCGGGCCGCCGGCCGAACCGATCACCTTCGAGGCGCCGAGCCTGCGGGCCAGCTGCCCGGCGACGCTGCCCACCGCCCCGGCGGCGGCGGAGACGAAGACGACGTCGCCCTCGCGGACCGGGGCGATCTCGGTGAGCGCCGCGTAGGCGGTGAGGCCGGTGGTGCCCAGCACCCCCAGGTAGGCGGAGGCCGGGGCGAGGCCGGTGTCGACGACGGTCGCGGCGGCGGCGTCCAGGACGGCGTACTCGCGCCAGCCGAGGAAGTGGGAGACGGTCGCGCCGACCGGCACGGCGTCGGAGCGGGAGGCGACCACCACGCCGACCGCGCTGCCGTCCAGGGCCGCGCCGAGCTCGAACGGCGGGATGTAGGACGGCGCGTCGTCCATCCGGCCCCGCATGTACGGGTCCACCGACATCCAGGTGTTGCGGACGACGATCTCGCCCTCGGCCGGCTCGGGGACTGCGGTGCGGACCAGCTCGAAGGTCTCGGCGGTGGGCGACCCGACCGGGCGGGAGGCGAGCCGGACCTCGGCGGAGAAGGTGGTGGCGGGGGTCACGGTGGTCTGCTGGGTGCTCATGGCGGGCTTCCTCGTTCTTCGTCCGGTGCTGCCGTTTCCTGCTGACGAGGAAGACTCTGCCGGGGGCCTCGCACGATCGGCTGACGGTCCGCGCACGGCCGCCCGGCCCGTACGCACAGGGCCGCCCGGCGGGCGTGCGCACGGGACGTCGGACCGGCCGACTTCCGGTGCGGGAACCCTCGGCCCGGACGCCGGCCCGGACGCCGTCGCGGACGCCCGCACGTCCGCCGGTGCGTAGGACGCCGGTGCGGCGAAACCGGTCGACAGGAGCGGCCCGGGTGGCGGAGAGTCGGGAAGCATGACCGTGCTCCCCGAACTGCCGCCGCTCCCCGCCCGCTACCGGAGCCGGCCGGCCGCCGTCGCCGACGCCCCGGCCGTCCACCGGCTGGTCGGCGCCTGCGAGCGCGACCTGCTGGGCCGGGCCGAGACCGGGTCCGACGACATCGCCGCCGACCTGGCCCTCCCCGACCTCGACCCGGCCCGCGACGCGCTGCTCGTGCAGGACGGCGACGGCGAGGTGGCCGGCTGGGCGTGGGTCCGCGGGGGCCGCCGGAGCCGGATCGACGTCCACCCGACCCACCGGGGCGCCGGGTTGGGCGGATGGCTGCTCGACTGGACCGAGGCGCAGGCCCGGCGTGCGGGCGGCGTACGGCTCGCCCAGGCCGTGGAGGACGGCGACCGGGCCGCCGTGGCACTGCTGCGCTCGCGCGGGTACCGGCCGTTCGTCTCCCAGTGGCAGCTGGGGATCGCGCTGCCCGCCCGCCCGGCGGCGGCCGGGCCGCCGGACGGGATCACGGTGCGGCCCTTCGCCCCCGGCGACGAGCGGGCGGCCTACCTGCTCACCGAGGACGCGTTCGACGAGTGGCAGGTGCGGCGCAGCTCCTACGAGGAGTGGGCCCTGCGGACCGTCGGACGGGAGGCGTTCGCGCCCGCGCTCTCGCGGGTGGCCCTCGCGGACGGGGAGATGGTGGGCGCGGCGCTGTCGCTCGACGTGCCGGGCGGGAGCGAGGGCTACGTGGAACGGCTGGCCGTCCGCCTCGACCACCGGAACCGGGGCATCGCACGGCTGCTGCTGGGCGAGGTGTTCGGCGCGTTCCACCGGCACGGGCGGGAGCTGTGCACCCTGTGGACGCACTCGAACACCGGCGCGCTGCCGCTGTACGAGCGGATCGGGATGACCGTCCGGCGCACCTCGTCGATGTACGGCAAGGTGCTCGACGAGGAGCCCCGGTAGGGCGGGGGGCGGTGCGGCGTTCCGGCGTTCGGCGTTCGGCGTTCGGCCGCTCCACGGTTCCGGGATTAGGGCTCGGCGCGGAACGCCGGGGGGAGAATATGACGCCCAGTCATCGGAAAGTCACGCATTTCCGTGATTGATGCGCACCTGCAATTTCCGCACCCCACCCCAACGGACGGAACGCCGTAGCCGGTTCATCACGCTTCGCATTCGCACCGGGAATTCCCGGTGCGGCGCGCACCCTAGACGTCGAGATCGGCCTCGATCCGCTTGAGACCGTGCCGGGCGAGCGCCAGGTTGGCGCGCGAGCGGTCCAGCGCCAGGTAGAGGAAGAGGGATCCGTGGCTGCGCGCCAGCGGGCGGATCAGGTGGTACTGGGTGCCGAGGGTGATCAGGATGTCCTCGATGACGTCGTCGATCGACAGCGCTGCCAGGGCCCGTATCTTGGCCCGGACGACCTCGGTGTTGGCGGCTGCCGCGACCTCCAGGTCGAGCTGCTGGCCCCCGCCGAGGAACCCGAGTGACATACCGCTCTCGTAGTCGGCCAGAGCCACGCCGATGGCGCCCTCGATGGCCATCGCGTCCTTGAGTGCGTTGTCAATGTTCATGCGCTGTTCGTCCTTTGCGTGACTTCCGGGCAGAACTCCCGTGTGCGGGAACAAAGTAGCAAGAAGCCACCCTCGGTGGTCACCCCGCGGAAATGGTGGAATAAAGTACGCTGCCAACAGTTCGGAACGTGAAGGGGTACTGGTGCGCGCACTCGAAGCTTCCCTCTCCGATGTGCTCGACTCCCCCGGAGTCGTCGGTGCCGCTCTCGTCGACGCCGTCACGGGCCTCAGCTACCACTCCGCCGGGGACCACCGGCTGCTCGGCAGCGGGGCCGAGCTCGCCGAGCTGACCAATCTGATCGGCGAGCGTCTGTACGAGGCCGGGGTGGAGAGCGAGTTGGAGAGCGTGGTGGTCACCAGCACCCGCCATCACCAGGTCGTCCAGGTGGTGCCCCGTCAGGGCGATCCCCTGCTGCTGGCCACCGTGCTGGACCGGGGTCGGACCAACCTGGCGCTGGCGATCCGCCAGACCGCCGACCGTGCGGGGGGCTTGCTGGCATGAGCGGCCCTTCCGACGAGCTGTCCCACGACCCGGCCCACCACCCTGCCCACCGACCGGCCGGCGGCCGGGCCCACGACCCGGCACCGCCCGTGCCGCCTGCGGCCCGTAACGTGCCCGCGCTGCTCCTCGCGCTGCACCGGACGGGCTTCACCGGCTCGGTCACCGTCTCCAGCGCACCGGGCGGCACCATCCACCTGGAACAGGGACTGGTCACGGCGATCGAGACCCCCGGGGCCCCGACCGCCGAGACCCTGCTGCTGAAGGCGCGGCGCGTCGGCGAGGCGGACTGGGCGACCGCCGAGACGGCCGCTTCCGCCGCCCGCCCGGTCGACGCTCCCGCGGCCTGGGGCGGCGACCTCGGCGCGGCCCTGATGGCCCAGGGGTCGATCGGCGCCACCGAACTCGAAGCCGTCTGCGCCGCCGCCGCCTTCGACGGAGCCTTCGCCCTGGTGCTCAGCCCGCCCGGCAGCTGGGAGATCGCCGAATCGGCGCCGCCCGCCCGGATCGCGCTGCGGCCGGGGATCGAGCCGCAGCGGCTCTTCGAGGAGACCGCCCGGCGGTTGGCGCTGCTGACCCGCCTCTGGGGCCCGCCCGGCGAGCTGGCCCGCACCCGGATCCGCCCTGCCGCCGCGGCCGAGTCCGCTGCGTCGCGGATCCCGGTCCGCTACCGGGAGGTCCTGGCCGCGGCCACCGGCCGCCGCACCCCGCGCGACATCGGATTCGCGCTGGGGCGCGGCGTGTTCTCGGTGCTGCTCGACGTCGTCCGGATGGACGCCCGACACCTTCTCCACCGCGAAACGGCGCTCCCGGCCGCCACGGCACCGAGCGTGGCTCCGCGAACACCGCCGAGCGGACCGCTGCCGACCGCGACCGGGCCGCTGCCGCGTCGCGTCCCCGGCGTACGCGGCGCAGGGAACGCGGGCGGCCACGGCCGGCCGGACTCCCGGCCCGAGGAAGCGGCGGGCGCTTCCGACGGTCCACCGAACGCACACCGCACCGAGACGACAGAGACGACCGAGAAGAGCAGACCATGAGCACCCAGACACCGACCGCCGTTCTCGTCGCCGAGTTGAAGTCCCTCCGCGAACGGGTCATGGGCATCTCCGAGAGTGTCATCTCCACCGCCGACGGCCTGCTGGTGGCCGCCGACACGGCCGCCGTCCACCCCGAGTCGGCCGCCGCCCTGTCGGCCGCCATGCTCGGCCTCGGCCGGCGCACCGCGGCCGAGGTCGGCGTGGGCGGCCTGCGCGACGTGGTCACCCGCTGCAACGGCGGCTACGTCGTGGTGCTGGCGATCGGGGACCAGGCACTGCTGATGGTCCTGGGCGACGAGGGCCTCGACATCGCCGGCCTGCACCGCGAGTCGCCCGCCTCGATCCGGCGGCTGAGCGAGCTGCTCGGGATGGTCCCCGCGGCCTAGCGCAGGCCCCGGCGACGGACGGGGGTGTCCGGGATCCGCGCGACGCCGGACGCCGGGCGCCGGAGGCCGGGCGCCGGCCGGGGCGGCTCCCGGCCGCGGCTACCGGAACCAGCCGGTCCAGACGCCGTTGGTCTGGCGGTTGTTGAACCAGTGCCTGCCGTCCGTGCCCTTCGCGGTCAGCTGCACGAAGTAGCCGTTCATGGCCCCGATGCTCACCGGGCCGGCGACCGGGCCGCCGAGCGAGACCCACTGGCTCAGGGACCCGTTCGGGTTCTCCCAGCGGGTCCACACCGCGTAGTCCGTTCCGACGACGAAGAGCTGCACCGTGCCGTCGGCGAACGCGGCCAGCCAGAGGGTCTCCCCGAACCCTCCCCCGCAGAGGAACCTGCCCCCGTAGACGTTGAGGGTCTCGTGGGTGATCGCCGCCTTCTTGCAGCCGGGTTGAGGGTAGGTGACCACGGCGGAGTCGGCGGCCTGGGCGGTGCCGGCCGTCCCGGCCACGCCGCCCGCCAGCGTGCCGACGACCACCGCCGCCGAGGCGACGGCCCTCCTGAGTTTCTGCATCCCCATCACGAACCTCCGGGTCACGGACCGTGCTCGCCTGCCGGACGGCAGGCGGGCGGGGCCCGGCCGCCCGACACGGCGGTCGGTCACGGCACGCCCGTAGACGCGTCCGCATCCGCGTACGCAGGCACCGGCCCCTCCCGGACAGCGTCGCCGACCGCCTGACATGTCGTCACCGCAACCGGTCGGTAAGGGCCGCGCGGACCGACCCGCCTGCCTCAACGGACGGCCCCACGGGAGGACTTGGGCTGCGAAGGCCGCCGCAGCGCCCCAGCTGGAGGGGCGCACCGCACTCCGGGGCCCGGGCGGACCGGACCGGATCGGCGTCGCCTTCGTGCCCCATGGGGCACGCCGCGGATTCCGCGAGGCCGGCCGCGGGTCAGGCGCCCGTGTACTGGGCGGCGTACTCCTCGCTGGGCGGGACGACGGTGATGACGTCGATCAGCACGCCGTCCGGGGCGGCGACGATGAAGTGACGCTGGCCGAACTCCTCCGTGCGCAGCGGCAGCACCTCGGGCAGGCCGGCCCCGGCGACGAGCCGCCGGTGCTCGGCGTCCACGTCGTCCACCTCGAAGTTCAGCAGCAGGCCGCCCCGGAGTGGGGTCCGGTGACCCTCGGGGAGGGTCGGGTGGGTGTGGTCCAGCAGGGCCAGCTCGTACTGCGGGGCGTCGGGGCGGCGCAGGCTCACGTACCAGTCGGCGTCGAAGGTGACCTCGAAGCCGAGGTGGCGGGTGTAGAAGGCGCGGGAGGCGGCCACGTCCCGGGTGGCGATCACCGGGTAGAAGCCACCGAGCCCGGCCGCGGGCGCGTTCGCGGTCCCGTTCGCAGTTCCGTTCGCAGCTCCGTTAGCAGTTCCGTTCGCGGGCTCGGCCCCGAGGCCGGTCCCGAGGTCGCTCCTGAGGTCGTTCGTCATGGCGGAGGCCCTTCGCGTCCATTTCACATACCCGGGGTATGTGAACCTTGGAGTTAGCATACCCGGGGTACGCGAAATGGAAAGGGCGGTGCGACGCGATGGCGGTCAACCGGGCGGAGCAGCGGGCAGCCACCCGGCGGGCGCTGCTGACCGAAGGGCGGCAGCGGTTCGCCGCCGACGGCTACCACCAGGTGGTGCTGGCCGAGGTGGCACGGGCCGCCGGGGTCACCAAGGGGGCCGCCTACCACCACTTCGACAGCAAGGCCGGGCTCTTCCGGGCCGTCGTCGCCGAGGTGCAGCAGGAGCTGGGCGAGCGGGTCGCGGCGGAGGCCGAGCGGCACGAGGACCTCTGGGAGCAGCTCCGGGCCGGCTGCCGCGCCTTCCTCGCCTCGGGGACGGACCCGGCCGTGCGACGGATCCTGCTGGTCGACGCGCCGACCGTCCTGGGCTGGGACGAGTGGCGGGCGCTGGACGAGGAGTCGTCCGCCCGGCACCTGGCGGAGGCCCTGACAGCACTCGTGGCGGCCGGGACCGTCGCCGAGCAGCCGGTGGAGCCGCTGGCCCGGCTGCTCTCGGGGGCGATGAACGAGGCCGCGCTCTGGATCGCACGGGGCGGGGACTCCCGGGCCGCGGAGCAGGCGCTCGACCGGCTCCTGTCGGGACTGCGCACGTCGGCCTGATCGCCGGGCCCCGGTGATCGGGCCCCGGCGCCGGGTCGGGCACCCGCACGGACACACACCCCGCCGGCGAGGGGCCGCCCCCACAGCGGTCCCTCGCCGGCGCCGCCGCCCGCGCCGGAGCACGCGGACGGCGGCAGGCCCGGGGACGGCGAAGGCCCGGGGAGGGACGGCCGGTGTGCGGCCGACCCGCCCCGGTCTCGCGGGTCAACCCCGCGGGTCGGTGAGGTAGGCGTTGAACGCCCCCTTCGTCGGCTCGGAGGAGTAGAGCCAGTGGCCCACGACGTCCCGGGTGAGCAGGGTGGCCCTCGGGAAGGACTGCGTCATCCGGCGCGCACCCGGCAGCGGCGTCCGCTGGTCGAGGGTGGCGTTCGCCACCAGGACGCGCGGGAGGTCGCCCGCCACCCGGGCGGGCCGGGCCTTCGGCGGGATGGTCCAGCCCTGGCAGCCGAGGACGATGTCCAGGCCCTGGGTGCTGACGCGGACGTGCGGCGCGGCCCGGGCGACCCGCTCCCGGATGGCCCGGTACTCGGCGTGGTCGCGGATCCGGAGGTCGTAGTCCCGGCAGAGCACGAGCTGCATGTCACGGGTGGGGCCCTGGTACTGGGGCCAGTGGACCGTGCCCGTCCCGGTGTACACGGCGGCCAGCTCCCGCGTCGCCCGCTCCGGGTCCCACCCCCAGGTCAGGAACGTGAGGAAGTCGGACAGGCCGTCGGCGTCGGCCACGGCCTGCGTCGGCCCGTCCGGTCCCGGGACGCGGAGCGTGCCGGCCTCGGCGCGGGCGAACAGTTCGGCGGCGACGGCCGCCAGGTCCCGGCCGCTCAACGCACAGGACGGCGCCGTCGAGCACCAGGCCGCCAGGCGCTTGAAGGTGTCGTCGGCGGTGACGCTGGCGTCGGTGAGGAAGCGCTCCGCGTTCGGCCGGTCCGGGTCCATCACGCTGTCGAGGGCGAGCGCGCGGAGCCGCTCCGGGAACAGGCGCGCGTAGCGCTCGCCGAGGAGCGTGCCGTAGGAGTGGCCGAGGAAGCTGATCCGGCGCTCGCCGAGGGCGGCGCGGATCGCGTCCATGTCCCGCGCCACGCTCTCGGTGTCCATGTGCGCGGCGAGCGGGCCCGTGAGCCGCAGGCAGCCGGCCGCGAGCCGGCCGTTCAGGGTGCGCATCTGCTCGAAGGCCGCCGCGTCGCGCGGGCGGGACGTGATCCCGCCCGCGATCGACTCGTCGCAGCGGGCCTGCTGGCTGCGGTGGCTGCCCCTCGGGTCGAAGCCGACGATGTCGAACCGCTGCAGCATCTCCGGCGTGTAGACGCCCTTCTGGGGGTGACCGGCGTGCAGCGCGTCGTCGGCCCCGGGGGCCCAGGGGCCGCCCGGGTTCGAGATCAGGACGCCGATGCGCCGGGCCGGGTCGGCGGCCCGCAGGCGGGCGACGAAGATGCCGGTCTTCGGGCCGTGCGGCTTCGACCAGTCCACCGGCACCTCGACCGTCGCGCACTGCGCGGCGGGGTTCGGGTCCGGCATGGGCGGTTCGCTCCTGGGGCAGGAGCCCCACCTGATCGGCGCCGCGGAGGTACTCGGCTCGGACTGGTTCTGGGCGGCGGCCGGTCCGGTCAGCGCGAGGGTCGCGACTGAGGCGGAGAGCGCCAGGAGGGCGGACAGTACGCGCCGCCCTCGGTTCGGATGGGTCTTCCCACGCATGCTCATGCCCGTGAACAACCCGCCGCCGGCCCAGCCGGGTTGCTTCCGGTCGTGACGAACGCCGATTCCGTGCCCGATGAGGCACCGCAGCCGGTCCTTCAAGTCCCTTACTTTCAAGGTTGGTTGACGGATCATCGGCAGACTCCGGAGGGTTCTCGGTGAGGCCGGACACCCGCTGCCCCGGTCCTTCGACCGCGGGTGTCCGGCCCCGCCCGCCCCGCCGTCCGGCGGAGTGGACCGACTCGTCACCCGGAGACACGGATGAAGAGGATCAAGAAGGCCGCCGCCACGGCGGTGGCCGTCATGGCACTGGCCATGGGCGGCGCGGCGGGCACGGCCGGTACGGCCCACGCCCGGAGCACCGGGGAGACGCTCCAGTGCGACTACCACAACACCGAGATCAGGTTCCTCCCCACCTTCGGGGGGCCGATCAAGTGCGGCGGCAAGTACACCCAGCCGCGGTACTTCACGTTCCACGACGGGACGTTCCAGGTCTTCGCCGTCGGGACGGACAACGCCATGTGGACCAGGTGGCTTCTCCCGGACGGGAGCATCAGCACCTGGCGCTCGCTCGGCGGCGTCCTCGACTCCGGGATCCGCATGGGGTGGCACGGCGAGGAGCTGATCTTCGACGCCGTCGGCACCGACGGGAACTGGTGGCGGCAGATCCGCTACACGAGCGGTGCGTGGAGCGGCTGGTTCAAGAGCTAGGAGCGGGTCGGCTCCCGGGTCGTGTGGCCGGAGCGGCGCTCCGGCCACAC
>NZ_JBEXNT010000068.1:0-50080 GCF_040611255.1 Kitasatospora sp. NPDC002965
GAGCGACCGGGCCGCCGGAGCGGTCGAAGAGCGCCGCCGCGCCGGAGTCGCGCAGCAGCCGGGCGCAGTACTCGTCCGGGGCGGCCGCGTCGATCGGCAGGAACGCGGCACCGGCCAACCAGCCGCCGAGCATCGCGACGACCAGCTCGGGGCCGGCGGGCAGCCGGATGCCGACGATGTCGCCGGCACCGACCCCGAGGGCGGCGAGGTCCCGGGCGGTCCGCTCGGCGCGTTCCCGCAGTTCGGCGTAGCCCACCTCGCCGCGCTCGGTGCGCAGCGCGACGGCCGGGCGGGCCGCGGCGGCGGCCTCGGCGGCCCGGGCCTCGATCAGGTCCGGCAGCCAGGCCTGCGCGGCCACCGCGGGCCGGGTGGCGGTGTCAGTCATCGGTCCACCTCGTGTCGGTCATCGGTCCACCTCGGGTGGAACGGAAAGGACGGGAAGGGCGGGAAGGGCGGGAACGACCGGAAGGCGCGGACGAGGACCGGCGCCACTCCCCGCGCCCCGGTCCCCGGGGTGACGTGCCGGCGGGCGGTCACGCCGGCTCCGGGAGCGGCTTCACGGCGACCCGCTGCCGGCCCGCCGCGGCGACCGCGAACGCGACGCCCCCGAACGCCAGCGCGCAACCGTAGGCCGCGTGCGATCCGGTGGTGTCGGCCAGGCGCCCGCTGACCGCGGAGCCGGCGGCCACCCCGAGCCAGATCGCGGTGGCCTGCCAGGCCATCGCCTCGGTCCGGCGGGAGGCCGGGACCCCGTCCTGGACGAGCAGCATCCCGGCGACCATGGCCGGCGCCGAGGACGCGCCGGCCAGGGAGAGCACCAGGACGGCGACGACGACGTCGTTCACCAGGAGCATCGGCGCGATGCCGAGCGCCATCAGGGCCGTCGCGCCCAGCAGGATGCGGGTGGTCGACAGGTTCCACTCGCGGGCCCCGTAGGCCACGCCCGCCACCGAGCTGCCGATCCCGTAGGCGGCCAGCAGCAGGCCGGCCAGCCCCTCGCGGTGCAGCTCGGTGGTGAAGGCGACGGTGGCCATGTCGATCGAGCCCCACATGGCGCCGAAGCAGAGGTTGACCCCGGCGATCACGGCGACCGGCCCGAGGAACAGGGCGCTGCCGGCCGGCCTGGGCCCGGTCGACCTCGGGGGCTCGGTGGCGGTGCCCAGCGCGAGCAGGACGCTCCCGCCGCACACCAGCACCAGCGAGCAGACGATCCCGGCGGCCGGGTCGACCCCGGTCGCCAGGAAGGTGGCGACGATCGGCCCGAAGATGAAGATCACTTCATCGACGACCGATTCGAGCGCGAACGCGGTCGACATGATCGGCGACCCCGAGAGCAGCCCGCTCCACCGCGCCCGCACCATCGAGCCGATCGCGGGCGTCGCGGCGCCCATCACCGCCGCGGCGGGGAACAGCGTCCACAGCGGGGCCCCGCGCAGCGCGGAGAGGACGAACAGGGCGCCGTCGACCGCGCCGACGGCGGCGCAGGCCAGCAGGATCCGGCGCTGGCCGATCCGGTCCGCCAGCCGCGCCAGTTGGGGCGCGGCCACCGCGAAGCCCACGGCGGAGGTGGCGGACAGCGCCCCGGCGGTCCCGAACTCGTACCCGACGGAGCGGATGAAGAGCAGGATGCTGATGCCCGTCATGCCGATCGGGAACCGGGCGAGGAGCCCGGGGATCACGAAGCGGAGCGCACCGGGGGTGGTCAGCGCCAGGCGGTAGCGGTTGACGCCCGAGGGTGCGCCGCCCCCGGGCGCACCGTTGCGTGCGCCGTCGGGTTCGGCGTCATGTGCGCCGTCGGGGGCGCGGTCCACGGGCGCGCCGACCGGAACGCGGTCCGCGGGCACGTCGATGTCGGGTTCGGGTCCGGCCGTCACGGGATCAGCCCGCCACCGGGTGACCGATGAAGTCCCCGAGCAGCGCGGCCAGGGCGTCCGGCTCCTCGAACTGGAGCGCGTGGCCGGTGTCGAGCTCGTGCACCCGGAGGTCCGGGTGGGTGGCGAGGAACGCGCGGACGCGGGCGTTGTCCACCAGCTTGTCGCGGGTGCCGAACACGGCCAGCAGCGGGAGCGGACCGATCCCCGCGAAGTCCTTCTCCGAGCGGACGGCGATCTCCTCCCAGGCGTCGATGGTGCCCACGGTGATCCGCAGCAGCCGCAGCTCGTCGGCGTCGATGAACGCGTGCCACTCCGGGCGGTCGGTGAAGTCCGGGGTGCGCAGCGGGATCTGGATGAAGGCGCGGTCCGGCTCGGGGGTCAGTCCGAGCTCCTCCGCCGCGATCAGGGCGGCGTCGATGGAGCGGTCGAGGACGTCGTTGTAGCGGTCGTTGAAGAAGAAGCCGGGCGAGGTCATGATCAGGCTGCTGATCACCTCCTGGCCGGCGAGGCCGGTCGCGACCACGGTGGCGATCTGGGCACCGAAGCACCAGCCGGCCAGGTGGATCCGGCCGTAGGAGTCCTTCAGGTGGCGCAGCAGGTGGGCGATGTCGTCGACGGCGAGCTGACCGGCGGGGATGTGCCCGCGGCCGTCGTTGAGCCCGGAGCCGCGGAAGTCGACGGCGACGAAGGCCGTCCCGGGCAGCTGCCCGAGGCGGGTGCCGAGCGGCGCCTGCCAGCCCGAGTGGCTCATGCCGCCGTGCAGCATGACGACGACGTCGTCGGCCTGCGCGGGGCCCCAGACCCGGTAGTGGGTCCGGTAGCCGTCCGGCTGCTCGAAGGTCAGGACCTGCTCGGTCTCGGGGGTACGGGTGGTGGTCATCGGTTCTGGGTGTCCTCTCCGTCGGTCGGCAGCTGTCGCGCCCGGAGTTCGGCTCCGATCGCGCGGATCTCGTCGGTCGTGTCCAGGACGCGGCCGGTGGGGTCGGTGGTGATCTGGGTCAGGACGGCCACGTGGAGCCTGGCGACGGCCTCGGTCACCGCCTGCGGGAGCAGGCGGCCGTCCGCGTTGACGGTCAGTTCCAGGCGGGACTGGCCGATGTCGCGGCCGACGTTCACCAGGAAGGGGACGTCGGTGTGCTCGAACCAGCGGACGTCCGTGATGACGGCGCCGCCGTCGGCGGCCTCGGCGTAGGCCGGGAACTCCGTGTAGTTGAACAGCGCGGGGAAGAGCGCGACGCGTCCGAGGGCGTCGAGCCCGGCGTCGGCGCCGGCGGCGACGTCGGCCGCGGGGCCGGCCGCGCGGTCGTGGAGGACGTCGCGGGCGACGGCCGCGGTCGGGTAGCGGCGGTGCGGCAGAGCGCGCGCCTCCGCCCGGAACACCGCCTCGACGAGCTCGTTCCAGGTCCGGTCGTCCAGCCGGGCCCGGTGCGGCTGGAAGTTGAGGAACATGCCGGTCATCCGCTCGGCACCCTCCGCCTCCGGCCGGCCGTGGGTGAAGACGCCGGTCACCACGTCCTGCCGACCGCTGATCAGCGCGAGGACGCGCAGGTGGGCGGCGAGCATCAGGTACTTGGGCGGGCAGCCCGCCTGCCGGGCGACCTCGCGCAGCGCGGCCTCCTGCCCGGCGGGCACGGTGAGGGTCGTCTCCGTCCAGCGGCTGCCGGTGCCGTCGGGCGCGAAGCGGGGCAGCGGCGTCCCGGGGTGGTCGCGCAGGACCTCGCGCCAGAAGGCGCGGGACTGCTGCGAGTCGCGGGCCGCGACCTCCGCCCTGACGTAGTCGCGGTAGGCGGGAGCGGGCGGCACCGGCGACTGCGGCGCCGGCCCGGACGGGCTCTCCCCGGACGGGCTCTCCCCGGAGGGCCCGTCCCCGGACAGGCTCGCCGCGTACGAGGTGAGCAGGTCCCGGACGAGCAGCGAGAGGCTCCAGCCGTCGATCACCGCGTGGTGGAAGCCGAACGAGAGGACGAAGCCCTCCGCTCCGGTCCGGTGGGCGGCGAACCGGATCAGACCGGGCCGGTCCCAGGTGAAGCCGGAGCCGCGCTCGCGCTCGAACCACTCGTCGGCGGCACCGGGCCGCCCGGTGGCGTCGACCACGAGGTCGGGTTCGACCGCGGCGTGGACGTGCTGCAGCGGCACCGGCCGGGCGTCCAGCAGGAACGCCGTCCGCAGGGTCGCGGTGGATGCGGTCGCCCGCCGCAGCGCCGCCCGCAGGGCCTGCTCGTCCAGCGGCAGCCGGACGGTGTAGGCGAACACGTCGTGGTAGGCCGACTGGGCCGGGTCCCGCCGGGTGGCCCCGATCATCTGGAGCTGCATGGCGGTGGCCGGGTAGGCGTCGACGACGCCGTCCGGCAGATCGGCCGTCGGTGCCGGAAGGCCCTCACCCGCCGGGACGGGTTCGTCCTGCACGGCGTCCCGGTCACGGCTCTCCAGCCGGTGGGCCAGGGCGCGGGCGGTGCGCAGCTCGATGACGTCGCGCATGACGGCCGCCGGGAACAGCTTGCGGATCTTGGCGAGGATCCGGATCGACGTGATGGAGTCGACGCCCGCGTCGAGGTAGTTGGCGTCCACGGCCAGGGCGTCGACGCCCAGCGCGGTGGCGATGATCCCGGCGATCGCCGTCTCCGCCCCGGCGGGACGGTCGTCCGCCGCCGTGTGCGGCGCCGCCGGTGCGGCCTCCGGCGCCCGGGTGCCCGGGAGCGTCAGCGGCTCCCTGGTGTCCGGGGCGGCGACCTGTCCCGGCGCGTCCGGGGCCGCGAGCGACTCCAGCGCCTCCAGCAGGCCGTCCAGGAACCGCTCGACGGCGGAGGACTTGATCCGGCCGGGGTCGTGGCAGACCGCCAGCCGCATCACACCGTCGAACTGGTCCTTGTGGACGTGGACGACCATCGGGAAGCTGGTCAGTTCGAAGTACCGGGCGCCGTCGATCCGGACGCCGTCCGCCGGACCGGTGTAGGCGTGGAAGTCCGTGTAGTTGAACACGACGTCGAACTGCGGCCCGCCGCGCAGGCGTTCGATCTCGGCGAGCGGGAACCGCCGGTGCGGGAGAACCGCCCGCTCCGCGGCGAAGACCGCGGCGACCAGGTCGGGCCCGGGCGTCTCCGGCACCTCCACGGGGAGCGGCACCGTGTTCAGGAACAGGCCCACCATCTCGGTGCCGCCCGGGACTTCGGGCCGGCCGTGGCCGACCAGGCCGGTGATCAGGCGGGCGGTGCCGGTGAGGTCGGCCAGTGCCGCGCAGTGCGCCGCCAGGTAGACCGACTTCAGCGGCGCACCGAGCCCGGCAGCACTCCGCCGCAGCCGCTCGGCGAGTTCCGCCGGGACGTCCCGTTCCAGGGTCGCCGTCTCGACCGAGCCGTCGGGCTGCGGACCGGCCGGGAGCGTGGCGGGGAACCCGGCGAGCAGGCGCCGCCAGGCCTCCTGCTCCGCAGCGCTCGTGGCGCTCGCCCGCTCCAGCGCGACGTAGCCGCCGAACCCGGGTTCCGCGGCCGGTTCCGCCGGCTCCCGCCCGGCGAGCAACTCCGCGTAGCGCTCGCGGATCCCGGCCACCACGAGGGCCACGCTCCAGCCGTCGAGGATCAGGTGGTGGAACGAGACGCCGAGGTTGAACCGCGTCGCGTCCCGCAGGTGGACGCGGAACCGGACCGGCGGGGCCGCCAGGTCGAAGGGGCGGAGCTTCTCCTGCTCGACCCACTGCGCGATCGCCCGGTCCTGTCCGGCGCGGTCCAGTCCGGTGAGGTCCACGACCTCCACGGCGGCGTCGGCCCGCGGCAGGACGATCTGCAGCGGCTCGCCGTACCGCTCCAGGTCGAAGCAGGACCGCAGTTGGGGGTGGCGGGCCACCGTCGCGGCGATCGCCTGCCGGACCTGCCCGGCGCGGACCTCCGCGTCGGCCTCACCCGATTCGGCCCCGCCGAAGCTGGCCTCACCGAAGCTGGCCTCACCGGAGAACTCGTAGTCGAAGATGTCGTGGTAGACCGGCGAGTCCTCGTCCAGCAGCGAGTGGTAGATCATGCCCGACTGGAGCCTGGTGAGGGGCCACGCGTCGCGGGCGTCCGCCGGCAGCAGGGCCCGGTCGGCCGGGCCGACGAGCCCGAAGGGCCCCGGGTCCGCCGCGGCGGCCGGCTCCTGCGGGTCCCGCTCCTCCAGCGCGGCGGCCAGTTCGGCCACCGTGGGCAGGGCGATCACGTCGCGCAGTTCCACGGCGTAACCGGCCTCGCGCAGCCGGGCCGCGACCCGCAGCGCGAGGATGGAGTCGCCGCCGAGCGCGAAGAACCGGTCGTCGGCGCCGACCTCGTCGACGCCGAGCACCTCGCGCCAGACCCGGGCCACCTCGTGCTGACGAGGTCCGGCGAGCGCGGCGGCGCTCCGGGCCGACGCGCCGGCCGCGACGGGGTCGGGCAGCGCGCGCCGGTCCAGCTTGCCGTTCGGAGTGGTGGGCAGGTCCGGCACCGCCACCAGGTACTGCGGGACGAGGAACTCCGGCAGCCGGCCGCGCAGCCGGGACCGCAGGTCCTCCGCGTCGAGCCCGTCGCCCGCGGGCACCACGTACGCGGCCAGCGCCTGGGCGGCGCCGGTGGTGTGCACGACGACGGCGGCGTCCTGCACGCCCGGCAGCTCGCGCAGCACCGCCGCGACCTCGTCCGGCTCGACGCGGAGTCCGCGCAGCTTGACCTGGTTGTCGATGCGCCCCAGGTACTGGATCCGGCCGTCCGGCAGGAAGCGGGCGAGGTCCCCGGTCCGGTACAGCCGGGCCCCGGGCTCCGTGCCGTACGGGTCGTCGAGGAACACCTTCGCCGACAGCTCGTCCCGGCGGTGGTAGCCGGCCGCGACGGCCACGCCGCCGATGCACAACTCGCCCGGCACGCCGACCGGTTGCAGCACCTGGTGGCGGTCCGTGACGTACAGCCGGACGTTCGCGATCGGTGTGCCGATGGGCACCACCTGGCCGGGGTAGTCGAGGGTGCACGCCCAGTGCGACACGTCGATGGCGGCCTCGGTCGGCCCGTAGAGGTTGTGCAGTTCGCAGTCCAGCGCCCCGGCGAACACCTCCAGCGTCCTGCGCGGCAGCGCCTCGCCGCTGCACACCACCCGCCGCAGGGAGCCGCAGTGCTCCGTCAGCTCCTCCGCCTCCAGGAAGACGTTGAGCATCGAGGGGACGAAGTGGACGGTGGTGACCCGGTGGTCGCGGATGACGCGCTTCAGGTACTCCGGGTCCCGGTGCCCGCCGGGTTCGGCGACGACGACGGCCGCGCCCACCATGAGCGGCCAGAAGAACTCCCAGACGGACACGTCGAAGCTGTAGGGCGTCTTCTGCAGGACCTTGTCCTCGCCGGTCAGGGCGAAGGCGTCCTGCATCCAGTGGAGCCGGTTGGCCAGCGAGTCGTGCCGGTTGATCACGCCCTTGGGCTGCCCGGTGGACCCGGAGGTGTAGATCATGTAGACGGGCGAGTCGGGACCGAGCGCGCGGACGGGGTCCGCGTCGTCCTCGGCGTCCAGGGCGGGGTCCGGCAGGACCAGCAGGGCGGCGCCGCCGGTGCCCGTCGCTTCGAGCGCGGCACGGTGCCGCTCCTGGGTGAGGATCAGCGGGAGGCCGGCGTCCTGGATCATGAACTCGATCCGGGCGGCCGGGTAGTCGGGGTCGATCGGCACGTACGCGCAACCCGCCTTGACGATCGCGAGCAGCGCGACGACCATCTCGACGGATCGCTCCATGTAGACGCCGACGAACGGGCCGCGCGACACGCCGCCCGGCGCGTCGCCGAGCCCGGCACGCAGCGCCCGCGCCACCTGGTTGGCCCTGCGGTTCAGCAGGTCGTAGGTGAGCAGCCGGTCGCCGTACTCGACCGCGACGGCGTCCGGGGTGCGGCGGACCTGCTCCTCGATCACGTCGACGACCGTGCCCGGCGGGTACGCCTTCGCGGTGTCGTTCCAGGTGTCGAGGATCAGGCGCTCCTCGTCCTCGCCGAGCATCGACGGGGCGCCGACCGGGGCGTCGACGGAGGTGGCGAGCGCCCTGAGCAGCCGCGCGTAGTTCCCCAGCAGCCGCTCGGCGGTCTCCGGGTCGAACAGGTCCGTGTTGAACTCCAGCTCGAACTCGTACCCGCCGTCCGTCCGGGCGATGTAGAGCATCAGGTCGAACTTGGCGGCGGTCCGGCGCACGGGGCGGTAGCGGGCCGTGGTCTCGGGACCGAGGTCCAGCTCCGGCTCCGGCCCGAGCAGGGTCAGCATGGTCTGGAAGACCGGGTTGTGGTTGACGGCCCGCTCGGCACCGAGGGCTTCCAGCACCTTGGGGTACGGGGCGTCGCCGTCGTCGAGCAGCCGGTCGGTCGCCTCCCGGGCCGCCTCCAGGAGGTCGCGGAACGGCGCCTCCCGGTCGACGGGCAGGGCGAGCGGGAGCGTGTTCACGAAGCAGCCGACCAGCGACAGGTCCGCCTCGGTCGGCCGGTTCAGGACCGTGGTGCCGATGGCGAACCCGTCCTGGCCGGTGTACCGGTTGAGCAGGGCCGCGTACGCCGCCAGGAAGACCGGGAAGGCCGTGGCCCGGCACTCGCGCCGGCCCGCCTCCAGCAGCGGCTCGACCTCGGTGAGCGGCACGGTGAGCGTACGGCTGCTGCCGCGGAAGGTCGGCCGGGCCTGTCTGGGGCGATCCAGCGGCATGCCGAGCAGGTCCGGGCTGTGCGCCAGCGAGTGCCGCCAGGCCTCGATCTGCTCGGCGTACTCGCCGCGCTCGAAGGCCGCCCTGCTGCTCCGCACGAAGTCGCGGAACGTGGCGGCCGGTCCGGGGCGCCGCACCGGGTTCCCCGACTCGGTGATCGCCCGGACGTCCTCGCCGACCTCCTCCAGGACGAGGCGCAGACTCCAGTCGTCGACCACGATGTGATGGGCCGTCAGTGCCAGCAGCCACCGGTCCTCGGGCAGGGCGACCAGGAGGGTGCGCAGCAGCGGAGCCGCGCCGAGGTCGAACGGCCGGTGGTGGTGGTCGGCCAGGAGCTGCTCCGCGCGGGCGTCGGCCTCGGCGGGCTCCAGCGTCCGCAGGTCGGTGAAGTCCAGCGTGTCCGGGACCGTTGCGAGGACCTCGGCGCGCGGCAGGCCGTCCGGGGCCGCGCGGAACCGGGTGCGGAGCGCCTCGTGCCGCTCGACGGCCGCCCGGACGGCGCCGCGTACGGCGCCCGGGTCGACCTTGCCCGCCAGCTCGAAGGCCAGGGATTCGTTGTACGCGGGTTCGTCGGGGCGGGCCAGGTGGTGGAACAGCCACAGGCTCTCCTGGGTGTAGGAGAGGGAACCGTCGTCTTGCGTGCTGGATATCAGGGTCATGACATTCCATCTGCCGCGAATGGACTGGTTTGTCTAACTCAAGACTGCGGGGTCGGCCGGCGGTCGAACGCCTGCCGAACAACTACCGAACGCCGCACGGGTTTCAGGCCCGACGGCCACCCCGCCCCGTCGCGCCCGCACCGCCCCGGGGGCCGGCCCCGGACCCGGCTCCGGGCGCGACGGGGCGGCGGCCGGAGGGCGCCGCTCGGCGCCCCCGGCACGGGGCAGGACACGGGAGTCAGGACGCGGAGGCCGACGGGGCGTCCGGCCGTCACCGCCGGGCGGCGAGCCGCCCGGCCGTGCCTCGAACCACACCCCGGACCGCGCCTCGGGCTACGCCTCGAAGGGGTCCAGGACTTCGTCGAACTCGCCCAGCAGCCCGTCCAGCGTGGCCGGTCGCTCGGCCGCCGCCGGGGCGGGCTCGGTGACGATCTCGATACACTCGGCCGCCTTCCGGGCCAGCCGGACCGCCGCCTCGGCGCTCTCGGCCTGCACGATGACGTGCCCGCACCGGTCCTCCGACCAGCGCAACTCACTGACGACGGAACCTGGTTCGACACTCACGGCGGCCACGACCACACCGTCGAGCTCCCGCGCCCGGGCCAGCCCCGCCACGGAGACGACCGTCCCGGGCGCGGCCGTGAGGAAGCGGACCGCCGCAGCGCCCCGCGCCGGCCGCAGATCGGCCAGAGGGGCGGACGGTCCGGCCAGCCGGTACGTCGCCTCCTCCAGGTCCACGCCGTACACCAGGCGCACGAGGTCGTTGATGAAGTCCCCGCCCCGCCGGCAGTGCGACTCGACGATCCGCGGCCCCTCGGCCGTGAGGATCATCTCGGTGTGCGAGGGGCCGTCCTGGAGGCCGGCCGCATCCAGCAGACGCACCGTCAGGTCCCTGATGGCGGAGAGCTGTTCGCCGTCGAAGGAAGCCGGCACGACGTGCCCGAGCTCGACGACCCCGCCCTCGGTGTCCTTCGCGGTCACCGCGACGACCGTGTGCCGACCCGCCTCCGAGAAGGCCTCGACACTCAACTCCGGTCCCACCAAGAGCTTCTCGACCAGGAAGTCCCCGATGCCGAACTCCTCGCACCAGGCCCACACCTCGTCGACCTCGTCGACCGAGCCGACCGGCCGCACCCCCAGGCTGCCCGAGCCCTTGGTCGGCTTCACCATCGCCGCACCGTGCGCCGCGACGAACTCCGCCAACTCCTCGCGGGTGGGATTGACCACGAACGGCACCGCCGCGATCCCCTGCTCGTTGAGCAGCGCGCGCATCACCGACTTGTCGTGCAGCAGACGCGTCGTGCGGGCGCCGTTCCCCGGCAACCCCAGCAGGTCGACCAGGTGCCCGCCGACCAGCTGCGCCGCCTCCGTCTGCGTCACGACGCGGGTGAGGGGCTGCACCCCGTGCAGCGCCCGTGCCAGAGCCACGACGGTCGGCACGTGCTGATAATCCACCAACAGCAATTGATCGCAATGCGGGACGACCGCCGGATCGAATTGCGAAGGCTTCTGCGCATAAACGACGTCGACATTCGCCGGCCCGGCTTTCCGGACAAGCCGAATGCTGTCTCCAATAACCAGAACTCGCGGTTTCGCCATTGAAACAGTCCCCCTACTGGCCATGAACAACCCGCCATTGCGCGATGGCGCACCTGTGCGCCGACCGTTCGCCCCCGGTCACCGCTCCCCCGGCTTCCGGCGCGACCAGTCGGCGTCGCACGCTGATACGTGTGTGAGGCTCTAACACCCGCCCGGCGCAGCGGGGAGCAGGCGGCCGGGACAACGTCCGGGTGCGCCGCGCAGCACACCGCCGAACCGTCCGTTCATTTCCGCCTCCCCCCGTGGACCGATCCCGGCAGATCCACGCCGGGCTGTGCAGGATTCGACGAGGCACCCCGGCTCGTTGTTCCGCAGAGCCGCCCCCGGGCACCCTCGACCGCTCGGTGCCTCGATCAGCATTCCGGTGAAACACCGGCCCGTCAAGGCCCTGCCGCCGCCTGGCGCAACTGTTCTCCCGCTATTGGCAGACAGCACCTCGGGGGTACACGGCTCTCTCCACACCCCTTCCGTCACTCGGTCCCGTCGGCGCCCCGGCGGCGGAACTCGGCCGGCCCGCAGCCGTGGTGCTCACGGAAGCGGCGGGTCAGGTGCGGGTGGTCGGTGAAGCCGGCGGCGGCCGCGATCTCGGCGAGCGGCAGCCGGGTCCGGCGGACCAGGTGGCCGGCGACGTCCAGCCGGACGGCGGCCAGTTCGGCCTGGAAGGTCGTCCCCGCCCGGGTGAAGGAACGCTGCAGGGTACGCGGCGCGACGCCCAGTGCGGCGGCCACGGCGGAGAGCCGCCAGTCCGCCGCCGGCTCTCCCGCGATCAGTTCCCGTGCCGCACCCGGCAGGCCGGTGGCGGACGCCCCGGCGGTGGAGGGCCGGGCGGGACCGGGCGGGCCGGCCCGCTCGTCCCACCGCAGCCGCCACCCCCGGACGGCGGGCGCCGGACCGGGCCGCCAGGGTGCGTCGGGTGCCAGGACGGCGCCGTCCGCGGCGAGCAGCGCCACCTCGACCGGGCGTCCGGTCACGGCCGCCACCGCGGCGGTGTGCACCGCGCAGACGAAGACGCTCTCGGCGGACACCGGATCACCCCCCAGGTAACGCCGGTGACTGACCGTCAGCTCTCCCGGCCGCAGCACCGTCCTGGTCCGGTGGCCGACGTGGAGCCAGAGCTCGACCGGACGGGCGCGGGCGATCAGCGCCGCCATGTCGTCCCCCGTCATCAGCGCGCGCAGCAGCGGATCCCGCGGCCGCTCGAAGAGCAGCCGCCCGGCGTCGGAGACCGCCTCCCGTCCGCAGCCGTACAGCGTACCCAGCAGTTCCCGGTGCACGCCCTCGGGCACCGGGGCACCGGCGGCGAGCAGCCGACGCACGGTCCGCCCGGCCGGCCCGAGCGGCCCGGACCCGTGCCGGAGCAGCGCGGCGAGCGCGGCGCCGGCCAGCTCCGGGTGGACGGTCCGCGCCATCTCCCGTACGGCGGTGGGCACGGCGCGATGCTACCGGCGGCTGCCGGGGCCCGCGGCGGTGGCGCACTGGTACAAGCCGGCGCCCGCACCCGGCCCCAGGCTGGCCGCCATGAACGTGAACGGAAAGCGCATCCTCGTCACCGGCGGCACCAGCGGGGTCGGCCTCGCCCTGACCGGGGCCCTCACCGCCGCCGGGGCGAGGGTGGTGACCTGCGGACGGCGGGCGGACCGGTCGGGGGCCGGCCTCGGGTCGTTCACCGCCGACCTCGCGGTGGCGGGCGAGGCGACGCGGGTGGTGGACCTCGCCGCCGGGTTCCTCGGCGGACTCGATGTCGTGGTGGCCAACGCGGGCGTGCAGCACCTGATCGACCTGACCCGGGGGCCGGACCCTGAGGTCCTGGCGCTCGCCGAGCAGGAGCTCGCGGTCAACCTGCGCTCGGTGGTCGAACTGGCCGCCGCGAGCTGGCCCCACCTCACCGGCCCCGCCGCCGGAACCGCCGGGAGCGCAGGGGATCCGGGCCGTTCCGGGAGCGCCCGCAGGGGCGCCGCCCGCGGCGTCGGCCCGGGCCGCGAGACGGCCTTCGTCGCGGTGACCTCGGGCCTGGCCTACGCGCCCAAGAAGTCGGCACCGGTCTACTGCGCGACCAAGGCCGCCGTGCACACCCTGCTCCGGTCGCTGCGCTACCGGGCCGAGGACGAGACACCGTGGCTCCGGGTCCAGGAGGTGGTGCTGCCCCTGGTGGACACGCCGATGACGGCCGGCCGCGAGGGCGCCGCCCGCAAGATCCCGCCGGCCGCGGCCGCCCGGGCCGTCGTCCGCGGGCTGGAGCGCGGCCGGCCGGTGATCGCGGTCGGCGTCTCACGGACGCTGCTCGCACTGCTGCGGGTCCACCCGGGGACGGCCTACCGGATCCTGCGGAACAGCTGAGGCGAACGCGCCGCCTCCCCCGGCCCCGGCGGCGCCGCGGTTCAGCGCTTGACGGCCACGCCCCCGTACATCGCGATGCTCGCGTCCCGCACCGGCGCGGCGTCCGGGTCCGGGTTCCAGTGGTGGACCAGCGTGACCCCGGGGTCGAGCAGGTCGTAGCCGTCGAAGAAGGCGAGGGTCTCGGCCTTGTCCCGGATCTGGAGCGGGATGCCCCGGGCGTTGTACTCGCGACCGACGCCGCCGACGCCGACCGGGTCGGTGTCGCCGGTGAAGACGGTCAGGGCGAGGAAGCTGCCGGGGGCGAGCCGGTCCATCAGCCGGCGGACGATGCCCTGCGGGTCGTCCCCGTCCAGCACGAAGTGCACGATCGCGATCAGCGAGAGCGCCACCGGCCGGGAGAGGTCGAGCACCTCGCGCAGGCTCGGCGAGTCCAGGATCGAGTCGACGTCGCGCAGGTCGGCGTCCAGGTAGGCGGTGCGGCCCTCCGGGGTGCTGGACATCAGGGCGCGCGCGTGGGTCAGCACGATCGGGTCGTTGTCGACGTAGACGACCCGCGCATCCGGCGCGACGCCCTGGGCGATCTCGTGCACGTTGGGCGAGGTGGGGATGCCCGTCCCGATGTCCAGGAACTGCCGCACGCCGTGCTTCTCCGCCAGGTGGCGGACGACGCGCTCCATGAAGGTGCGGGTCGTCCGCATCGAGACCGGGAGGGCCGGCCAGGCCTTGACGGAGGCGTGGGCGGCGACCCGGTCGGGCTCGAAGTTGGTCTTGCCGCCGATGAGGTAGTCGTAGACCCGCGCCGAGTGCGGGACGTCCATCCGCAGGTCGACGCCCGTCCACCCGGTCTGTTCCCCGCCCCGGTCCCCCGATACCCAGTCAGCGCGCGACATCCTCGCCCTCCCCTTCGACCCCGTTGCCGTTTCCGTGTCACCCGTGCCCGGCCCCGGCGATCAGCCGGGCGGCGGACCCATGGTGCGCATGGTAACCGTAATCCGCTGGCAGTGGCCGCGAGTTCCGGGCCCCGGGGCGGACCGCCGGGCGGCCCCTCGGACGGGGCCCCGAGCGGCCTCCGGCCCGCGTCTGCGGCCACGTCGGCCCCCTGCGCCGCACCGACCCGACCCGCACCGCCCCCACCACCGTCCGGATCACCGCCCTGATCGCTGCCCTGATCGCTGCCCGCGCGGGCAGCGGGGCCGGCCCGCACCCCGTGTGCAGAAAATTGGAGTCCTGCAGTCGCATTCGCTAGCCTCTCGAACGTGAGGCTGACCAAGAGCACCGACATCGCCCTCCGCATCGCCATGCGGCTGGCCGTCCTCGACGAGGAGGCCAACCCGACCACCCGCGAGGTGGCCGAGGCGGTGGGCGTGCCGTACACCCACGCCGCCAAGGTGGTCAGCCGGCTGCAGCACCTCGGCGTGGTGGAGGCGCGACGCGGCCGCGGCGGGGGGCTGACCCTCACCGCGGCGGGCCGTACCGGCTCCCTCGGACTGCTGCTGCGCGAGCTGGAAGGGGTGGGTGACGTGGTCGGCTGCGAGGACGAGCCGCCCTGTCCGCTGCGCGCGGCCTGCCGCCTGCGGGGAGTGCTGCGCTCCGCGCAGGAGGCGTTCTTCACCACCCTCGACCCGCTCTCGATCGGCGACCTGGTCGCCGCCCCGACCGGGCCGGTCCTGCTCGGCCTCTCCCGCAGACCCCCCGACTGACACCCGTTCCCAGCCCGGCCCCAGGGCCCGCACCTGCCGGACCCGCACCTCCGCACGCCGCACCCGTCCGCGCATCCGCGCGGCCGATAATACGACTCTCAGATACCAATTTGGAGCGAACCCGATGCTGTCCGCCAAGTCCGCCGAGGTCGTCGAAGCCACCCTGCCCGTCGTGGGCGGTGCGATCGGCTCCATCACCCCGCTCTTCTACGACCGGATGTTCGCCGCCCACCCGGAGCTGCTGCGCGACCTCTTCAACCGGGGCAACCAGGCCAACGGCAGCCAGCGGCAGGCGCTGGCCGGCTCGATAGCCGTCTTCGCCTCCGCGCTGATCGCCGACCCCGACGGCCGCCCGGACGCGCTGCTGGCCCGGATCGCGCACAAGCACGTGTCGGTCGGCATCAGCAACGACCAGTACCGGATCGTCCACGAGCACCTGTTCGCCGCCATCGTCGAGGTGCTCGGCGACGCCGTCACCCCCGAGGTCGCCGCCGCCTGGGACGAGGTGTACTGGCTGATGGCCAACGGGCTGATCGCCGTCGAGGACCGGCTGCGCGCCGAGGCCGTCGCCGTCCAGCAGGGCGACCCGGCCGACCTCTGGCGCCCGTACACCGTGATCGACCGGCAGCAGGAGACCGACGACGTCACCAGCTACCTCGTCCGACCGGCCGACGGCCGCCCGCTGCCGGCGTCCCGGCCCGGCCAGTACGTCTCGGTGCGTGCCGAACTGCCCGACGGCGCACGACAGATCCGCCAGTACAGCCTCTCCGGAGCCCCGGACGGCGCGCTCCGGTTCACCGTCAAGCGTGCCACCGCCGACCGCCCGGACGCACCCGCCGGCGAGGTCTCCAACCACCTGCACGACCACCTGCGCGCCGGGGACGTCCTCGACGTCGCGCCGCCGTTCGGCGACGTCACGCTGGCCGACGGCGACGGGCCGGTGCTGCTCGCGTCGGCCGGCATCGGCAACACCCCGATCACCGCCATGCTGGCCCACCTGGCCGCCACCGGCTCCACCCGCCGGGTGGTCACCGTCCACGGCGACCGCGACCAGCTCTCGCACGCCTTCCGCGCCGACCTCACCCGGCTCACCGCCAAGCTCCCGGCCGGCACCGCGCACGTCTTCTACGAGCGGCCGCTCGGCGACTGGCCCGCCGACCGCACCGGCCTGGTCGACCTGACGACGGTCGAGGTCCCGACCGGGGCCACCGCCTACCTGTGCGGCCCGCTGCCCTTCCTCCGCTCGGTGCGGGGGCAGCTGCTGGCGGCGGGCGTCCCCGCCGCCGACATCCACTACGAGGTGTTCGGTCCGGACCTCTGGCTCGGCCGGGACGCCTGAGCACGACCGCCCCGCCCGGCCCCGCTCCTGCGCCGCGCCCCCGCGGCGCAGCCCGCGGCGTGGTGCCCTGCCGCCCGGCCGGCCCGCTCGGTACGATCACCGACGGGCCGGCCGGTCCGGCGCCGGGGCGGCCCCGGCCGCCGCCGACCACCGTCGCCGTCACCGGGACGCCGACCGAGGGCCCGGGGAGGACCGTTGCGCGTCGCGCTGTTCGCCACCTGCGTCAACGACGCGCTGTACCCGTCCACCGCGATCGCCACCGTACGGCTGCTGGAGCGCCTCGGCGTCGACGTCGACTTCCCGCCCGGGCAGAGCTGTTGCGGCCAGCCGCAGTACAACACCGGCTACCGGCGGGCCTGCGAGCCGCTGGTGCGGCGCACCGCCCGGGCGTTCGCGGGCTACGACCACGTGGTGACGCCCTCCGGCTCGTGCGTGGCGACGGTCCGCGACGCCTACCCGCGGATCGCCGCCCGGGCGGGCCGC
This sequence comes from Kitasatospora sp. NPDC002965, assembly GCF_040611255.1. Taxonomy (NCBI): domain Bacteria; kingdom Bacillati; phylum Actinomycetota; class Actinomycetes; order Kitasatosporales; family Streptomycetaceae; genus Kitasatospora; species Kitasatospora sp. NPDC002965. Next base: position 16,647 of record NZ_JBEXNT010000068.1, read on the forward strand.
GAACTCGTCCGGGAGGTAGCGGAGTTGACACCACGGGTGTACGAGCTGACCGAGTTCCTGACCGACGTCCTCGGCGTCGAGGACGTCGGCGCGTGGTTCCCGCACACCGTGACCTACCACCCCTCCTGCCACGGACTGAGACTGCTCGGCCTCGGCGAGCGGCCGCGGCGGCTGCTCCGGGCCGTCCGGGGGCTCGAACTGGTCGAACTGCCGGGCGCCGAGGAGTGCTGCGGCTTCGGCGGGACGTTCGCGGTGAAGAACCCTGCGGTCTCGGCGGCGATGGCCGCCGACAAGGTCCGCAGCGCCCTGGCCACCGGCGCCGAGGTGCTCTGCGGCGGCGACAACTCCTGTCTCCTGCACCTCGACGGGACCCTCCGCCGCCAGGGCGCGCCGCTGCGCCCGCTCCACCTCGCCGAGATCCTCGCCAGCACCGAGGCCGAGCCCTGGCGGGCGGCGTGAACACCTTCCTGGGGATGCCCGCCGTACCGGCCGCTCCCGCCTTCCCGGAGGCCGCCGCCGCTGCCACGGCCGACGAGCGGCTGCGCGCCAACCTCCGGCACGCCACCCGCACCATCCGGGAGAAGCGGGCCCGCGCGGTCGCCGAACTCTCCGACTGGACCGAGCTGCGCGCAGCCGCCAAGGCCGTCAAGGACCACACCCTGCGCCATCTCGACCGCTACCTGGTCCAGTTGGAGCAGGCCGTGACCGCCGCCGGCGGCACCGTGCACTGGGCCGCCGACGCCGACGAGGCCAACCGGATCGTCACCGGACTGGTCCGGGCCACCGGTGAGCGCGAGGTGGTCAAGGTGAAGTCGATGGCCACCCAGGAGATCGGCCTCAACGAGGCACTCGCCGCCGCCGGGATCACCGCGTACGAGACCGATCTCGCCGAGCTCATCGTGCAGTTGGGCGAGGACCGGCCCTCGCACATCCTGGTCCCGGCGATCCACCGCAACCGCGGCGAGATCCGCGAGATCTTCGCCGCACGGATGGCCGACTGGGGCCGCCCCGCCCCCGAGGGACTCTCCGACGCACCCGCCGACCTCGCCGAGGCGGCCCGCCTCCACCTCCGGGAGAAGTTCCTGCGCGCCGAAGTCGCCGTCTCGGGCGCCAACTTCATGGTCGCCGAGACCGGCACCCTGGTGGTCGTGGAGTCCGAGGGCAACGGCCGGATGTGCCTCACCCTGCCGCGCACCCTGATCTCGGTGGTCGGCATCGAGAAGGTGGTGCCGACCTGGCGGGACCTGGAGATCTTCCTCCAACTGCTGCCCCGCTCCTCCACCGCCGAGCGGATGAACCCGTACACCTCGTTCTGGACCGGCACCGCAGGGGGCGGCGACGCGGGCGCCGGGGCCGGCGGAGCCACCGGGGCCGGCGCGGACGGCCCGTCCGTGTTCCACCTCGTCCTGCTCGACAACGGGCGGACGGCCGCCCTCGCCGACCCGACCGGCCGCCAGGCGCTGCGCTGCATCCGCTGCTCGGCCTGCCTCAACGTCTGCCCGGTGTACGAGCGGGCCGGCGGGCACGCCTACGGTTCGGTCTACCCGGGCCCGATCGGCGCCATCCTCACCCCGCAACTCCGCGGCGTCACCACCGAGCTGGACGCCTCCCTGCCGTACGCGTCGTCGCTCTGCGGGGCCTGCTACGAGGTCTGCCCGGTGGCCATCGACATCCCCGAGGTCCTGGTCCACCTGCGCGAGCGGGTCACCGACCGACCCGGGCACCGGCTGGAACGCGCCGCCGTCGCCGCCGCCACCTACGTCCTCGACCGACCGGCCCTGCTCCGGGCGGCCGAACGGGCCGCCGCCCGGACCCGCCGGTTCCACCCGCGCCGGCTCCCGGGCCCGGGCCGCGCCTGGACCGACACCCGCGAGCTGCCGGCGGTCCCGCCCGAACCGTTCCGCGACTGGTGGCGGAGGAACCGCACATGAGCGACCGACCGACGGGCGGATCGCGCGAGGCGATCCTGTCCCGGATCCGCGCCGCGGTCCGCCCCGGCAGCCCTCCCGACAGCCCGCCCGACAGCCACCCCGGCGCCCGCGCCACGACGGAGGAGCCCGTCCCCCGGGACTACCTCCGCAGCCACGTCCGCACGGACGATCCGGACGCGCTGATCGACCTGCTCCACCACAACCTGGCCGACTACCGGGCCCTGGTCCACCGCTGCACCGTCGACCGCCTGCCCGAGGTCATCGGCGCCCTCCTCGACGCCCGGGGCTCCCGCACCGTGGCCGTCCCGCCGGGCCTGCCGCCCGGCTGGACCGCCGCCGCCCCGGCCCGCCCGCTGCCGGACGGCGGCCCCGGCGGAGCCCTCACCGCCGCACGGCTGGACACCGTCGACAGCGTGGTGACCGGCTGCGCCCTGGCGATCGCCGAGACCGGCACTCTCGTCCTGGACGGCGGCCCGGGGCAGGGCCGCCGGCTGCTCAGCCTCGTCCCGGACCACCACGTCTGCGTCGTCCTGGCGCCCGGCCAGGTGGTCGCGTCCGTCCCGCTCGCCCTCCCCCGACTCGACCCGGCCCGACCTCAGACCTGGATCTCCGGCCCGTCCGCCACCAGCGACATCGAGCTGAACCGGGTGGAGGGCGTGCACGGTCCGCGCACCCTGGAGGTCGTCCTGGCCACGCCCCGGTGACGGGCCGGGCTCACCCGACGTCGCGCGCGAAGGTCCCCCGCTCCCCCAGGTTCCAGGCGACGACCCGGCGCGGGCGGACGCGGATGATGTCCCGGCTGAAGTAGCCGGGCGCCACCGGCGGCACCTCCACCGCCAGCGTCTCGGCCTCCCCCCTGATCTCGACGCCGCGCCCCCACCCGCCCGCGACCGGGTCGTCGGCCGGGGCCATGTCGTCCACCAGCACGGCGACCTCGGGGCGGGCCTGCGCGTTCAGGTACTTCCGGCTGCGGGCCATGTCGGGTCCGCCGATGTCGATGGTGCCGTCGTCGTTGAGCCGGAAGCCCACCGGACGGACCTGCGGGCGGCCGTCGGGGCCGATGGTCGCCAGGCGCGCCAGCGGTTGGGCGGCCAGGTAGGCGAGTTCCCTCGCGGTGAAGATCATGCCTGGACCCTAGAAGCTCAAGCGCGGTTGAGGTCAAGCTCTCCCGGTCTGCCCGATCTGCCGGTTCTGCCGGGCCGGAACGGGCCTCCGGGGCGGGCCTCCGGGGCGGGCGGTCAGGTCGGCCGGGCGGTCAGGTCGGCCGGGCGCCCGGCCGGGGCGGGCGGATCCGCGTTGCCCGGCCGGGCCCGCCCTACGCGGGGCGCAGCTCCAGGGTGCAGCACTTGGGGCCGCCGCCGCCCTTGAGCAGCTCGGAGACGTCGACCGGTACCGGCTCGTACCCCTGCTCGGTCAGCCGCGCGGCCAGCGCCTTGGCGGCCTCCGGCAGGAGCACCCGGCGCCCGTCGGAGACGGCGTTCAGCCCGAACACCTCGGCGTCGGCCCGGTCGGCGAGGATCGCGTCCGGGTAGAGGCTGCGCAGCAGTGCCTGGCTGTCCGGGGTGAACGCCTCCGGGTAGTACATGACCTGGTCCTCGTCGAGGACGGCCAGCGCGGTGTCCAGGTGGTAGAAGCGCGGGTCGACCAGGGTCAGGCTGAGCACCTGGACGCCGAAGAGCGCGCGGGCCTCGGCGTGCGCGGCCGGGTCGGTGCGGAAGCCCGTGCCGGCCAGCACCCGGCGACCGGCCACCAGGTGGTCGCCCTCACCCTCGTTGACGTGCCCGGCCCGCTGCACCTCGCGGTAGCCGGCGGCCCGGAACCAGGCCTGGTGGGCGTCCGACTCGCCGGCCCGCTCGGGGTGGCGGAAGGTCGCGACCAGCGCCCGGCCGCCGAGCACGGTCGCCCCGTTGGCCGTGTAGACCATGTCGGGCAGCCCGGGCACCGGATCGATCAGCTCGACGGTGTGGCCGAGCCGCCCGTACAGCGCGCGCAGCCGCTCCCACTGGAGGACGGCGAGCTCGGTGTCGGTGGGCCGGGACGGGTCCATCCAGGGGTTGATCGTGTAGTCGACCGTGAAGTACGTCGGCCGGCACATCAGGTAGCGCCGCGGTTTCGCGGCGCGCTCCGGGATTCGGTTCGGCATGCGGCGACCTCCGCCGTCCGGGGGTGAGGGGTTCGGGGTGCTCGGTGCTCGGTGACGGCTGCGGGGCGGTGGCCGCCGGGCGAGGTGTCCGGTCGGGCGCCGGGACCGTGCCGCGTAGTCCAGAGGGCCGCTGCCCGGACGGCGCCGTTCGTACACCCGCGCGGGAACGCCGGACGACGCAGTCCCCCGCGCACCCGGCGCATCCGCCGGCGCGTCCCCCGGCGCACGGGGAGCGCACCCACCCGCCCGGCTCCGACCGGTCCGAAGGGCGGGCGGCCCGCCGGTCACCGGGCCGCGGAAGCGGAAGGGCCGCGGTCCCGCGAGACCGGCAAACGGTCTCCGCCGTAGACCTCCTGACACCCCGCCCGGTCGTACGGCCCGACCCGTCGCCGACCTCCCGGACCACCCCCGCCCACCGCCGGAGGGCTCCCCGAACGGTACGTGGCCGATCTCACGTACCGCCACCGGCCACCTACGGTGGCGTAGGTTACTTGAGACAGTGAACTATCTCCTTCATGCCGAATCTCCAGGAGACCCTTGACCTCAGTTCGTACGTCGCCATCGGGGACAGCTTCACCGAGGGCCTGAACGACCCCGGCGTCGGCGGTGCCTTCGCCGGCTGGGCCGACCGGCTCGCCGGGCTGCTCGCCGACGGGCAGCCCCCGGGCGACTTCCGCTACGCCAACCTCGCGGTGCGCGGCCGGCTGCTCGACCAGGTCATGGCCGAGCAGGTGCCGCAGGCCCGGCGCATCCGGCCCGACCTGGTCACCTTCTGCGCCGGCGGCAACGACATCCTGCGACCCGGCAGCGACCCGGACGAGGTGGCCGAGCGGTTCGAGGCCGCCGTCGTCCAACTCGTCGAGGCGGCAGGGACGGTACTCATCTGCACCGGCTTCGACACCCGCGGCGTGCCGCTGCTGAAACACCTCCGCGGCAAGATCGCCACCTACAACAGCCACATGCGGGCCGTCGCCGACCGGCACGGCTGCAAGGTGGCCGACCTCTGGTCGCTCCGCGCCGTCCAGGACCGCCGGGCCTGGAGCGAGGACCGCCTGCACCTCTCCCCGGAGGGCCACCAGCGGGTCGCCCTGCTGGCCGCCCGCTCGCTGGGCCTGCGCACCGCGCAGGACCCGGAGGCGCCCTGGCCGGTCCTGCCGGTGGCGTCCCCCGCCGAGCAGCGCCGCGAGAACCTGCAGTGGGCCCGCGAGTACCTGATCCCCTGGGTCGGCCGCCGCCTGCGCGGCGAGTCCTCGGGCGACCACGTCGAGGCCAAGCGGCCGGAGCTCATGCCCCTCTGACGCCCCGTCGGAGACTCGGCCGGACCACCGGACCACCGGACCACCGGCCCCCGGATCCGTCCGGAGTGCCACCGCCGCGCCACCGCCGCGCCCCGACCGGCGGTGGCACCCGGCCACAGGGGTGCCACCGGGCCCGACCCGGCCCGCGTCTGCCTCAGACCCGGCGGCCGGCCGGGCCGGCCCGCCCCGCACCCGCGTGCACGAGCGCGGCCAGGACCGCACCGACCAGGTACCAGAGCAGGTCGGGCGGGTTGAAGGTGGAGCCGAGCACCAGCCGGGCGAGCGCACTGCGGTGGGCCAGCTCCTCCGGGACCTCGGTGAGCTGGAACAGCTCGACGGCCCAGCTCAGCCCGGCCGCCCACGCCCCGGCCGCGACCGGCCGCAGGCCCGGCGCCGCGGTCACGGCCAGCGCGTACACCAGCACCGTGTACAGCGCGTCCCCCGCGTACTTGGCGACCTCCCCGCCGACCGCGGCGCGCACCCCGAGCCCGGCCGCCACCGTCAGCACCGCCGCCACCACGGCCACCGCACGCACGGCGCCGCGCCCTCGAAGATCATCCATTCCGGTACCCTAACCAGCCGCCGGACCCGGCAGCGACGGCCGGCGCAGCTCCGCCGACGTCGGGGACTCGACCGCGGCGGCGACCGCGAGCCGGGGGTGTCGCCACGCCCTCCCCGCAGCCCCTTCCGCGCCCCCCGCCCCCGCCTCCCGCGGACCGTACGGAACCGCCGCCGCCCCGCCCGACGTCCCTCCCTCCCGGCGGGCCGCGCCTGCGGCCCGGTAACCTGCTGGCCGGTCCGTGTGGGACCGGGTCCGTGCGGGTCGCGGGCGGGAACGACAGAACAGGGCGGGGCACAGTGACGCAGCTGACCGATGCGGTGAACGGGTCCGGGGTGGCGGCGGACACGACGGAGGCCGGGCAGGGCCGGGGGCGGCGGTTCGCCGTCGAGGGCTTCGCGCCGCGCCAGGACGGCCGGTCCCGCGACCGCGGCAAGGACCTGCGCACCCGCACCCCGCGCGAGCGGCACGCCGAGTTCGCCCCGTCCGACGACCGCCCGTCCGCCGTGGCGGCGATCGAGGCGTCCAACGCCGGCCGCCTCACCGACCTGGTGCCGATCAGGCTGGGCCGGATGGCCGCCACCCCGTTCGCCTTCCTCCGCGGCTCGGCCGGTCTGATGGCCGCCGACCTCGCGGTCACCCCCACCAGCGGGATAACCGCCCAGCTGTGCGGCGACGCGCACGCCGCCAACTTCGGCCTGTACGGCGACGCCCGCGGCCACCTGGTGATGGACATCAACGACTTCGACGAGACCGTCCCGGGCCCGTGGGAGTGGGACCTCAAGCGGCTCGCGACCAGCCTGGTGCTGGCCGGCCGGGCGGTCGGCGCGGACGAGACCACCGCCCGCCGGGCCGCGTTCGACGCGGCGGGCGCGTACCGCCGGACCATGCGCACGCTCGCCAAGCTGCCTGCGCTGGACGCCTGGAACGCCGTCGCCGACGAGCAGTTGGTCTCCTTCGCCCAGGCGCACGACCTGACCGAGGTCCTGGAGAGGGTCGGCGCCAAGGCGCTCGGCAACACCAGCGCACGCTTCGCCGCCAGGTCGACCGTGCGGGCGGAGGACGGCGGCCACCGCTTCACGGCGGCGCCCCCGGTGCTCAGCGAGGTGCCGGACGACACGGCCTCCGCCGTCGCCACCGCGCTCGGCGCGTACGTGCGGACGGTCCCGGCCGAACTGCACCCGCTGCTCTCCCGCTACCGGGTGCAGGACGTGGCGTTCCGGGTGGTGGGCACCGGCAGCGTCGGCACCCGTTCGTACGTGGTGCTGCTCACCGACCACCGCGAGCAGCCGCTCGTGCTCCAGGTGAAGGAGGCGCGGCCGTCCGTGCTGTTGCCCCACCTGGCCCGCGCGGGCTACCCCGTGACGACGCCGGAGGTCCACGAGGGCCGCCGGGTGGTGCTCGGCCAGAAGCGCATGCAGGTGGTCAGCGACACCCTGCTCGGCTGGACCACGGTGGACGAACTCCCCTACCAGGTGCGGCAGTTCCGCAACCGCAAGGGCAGCGTCGACCCGGCCGCGCTGCTGCCCGCGCAGCTGGACGACTACGCCCGGATCACCGGCGCCCTGCTGGCCCGGGCCCATGCACACACCGCGGACCCCGGCCTGATCAGCGGCTACTGCGGCAAGAACGAGGCGCTGGACGAAGCGGTCGCCGGGTTCGCGGTGGCGTACGCGGACCGCACCGAGGCGGACCACGCCGAGCTGGTCGCGGCGATCCGTGCGGGCCGGCTCCCGGCCGAGCACGGGGTCTGACTCCCCCCGGGGCCCGGCCCAGGTCCGGCCGTTCCCGCCGGTCCGGGCCGGACCCGCGGGAGCGGCCGGCCGGGGCCTCAGGACCTCGCCGGCTCCAGGAACGGCGCGACCGCCGCCACGAACTCCGCGGGCCGGGTCCGGTGCACCAGGTGCCCGGCCTCGACGGTGACCACCCTCCCGTCCGGGAGCAGCCCGGTCAGCTCGGCGATCCGGTCCTGCGGCACGTGGCTCGCCGGGCCGCCGGCCACCACCAGGGTGGGCGCGGTGATCGCCGTCATCCGCTCCAGCCAGCGCGGGTCCGGCCGGTCCATCCGTCCCTTGACCGCCTTCACCACGGCCCAGTCGAAGTCGATCGGGCCGGCGGGCCGGTCGGGCACGGGGCTCGCCGGGCGCGGGTGGGGGGCGGGGACGTCCTCCAGCACCAGCCGGGCGACCCGCTCGGGCCGCTCCTGGGCGACCAGGTAGGCGACCACACCGCCCATCGAGTGCCCGAGCAGGTCGACCCGCTCCAGCCCGAGGGCGTCCAGGAAGCCGAGCACGTCGTCGCGCATCAGCTCGACGGCGTACCGGCCGGGCCGGCCGCTGTCGCCGTGGCCGCGCAGGTCGAGCGCGTAGACGCGGTGGTGCGGGGCCAGGGCGGGCAGGACGTCGTCCCAGTCGGTGGCCCGCTCGCCGAGCGCGTGCAGCAGCACCAGCGGCGGGCCGTCGGCCGGTCCGCTCTCCCGGTAGGCGAGGGACAGCTCGGGAAGGTCGACCGTGCGATGAGCAGTCATACCGCTCACCGTACGGCGCCCCGGCCGGCCCGGGGACGGAGCGGCCGTTCGCCCGCCGCTCAATTCCCCGGTCCCGCACCGGAAACGGATCCGGACGGTGCGCCGGAGGCCGGCGCCTGCGTCGCTCCGGGCGCCGAGGCCGACGCCCCCGCCCCCGCCCCCGATCCGGGTCCCCCCTCCCGCGTCTCCTCCGCCGGCTGCTCCGGAGCCTCACCGGTCCGCGTCCCGCCGTCCCGTCCCGCGGCCCGGCCGGCGAGCATCGACGCCACCACCGCCAGGCCGGCCACCGCCGCACAGACCGCGGTCGCCCACGCGTACGCGGCCCGGTGTCCGCCACCGTCGCCCGTCGCCCGCAGGTAGACGCCGGAGAGTGCGGAGATGCTGACCGCCGCCGCGATCCGCTGCGCCATCTGCAGGATCGCCCCGCTCACTCCGGCCGCCTCGGACGGCGCGTGGCGCAGTACGTACGCCTGGTTGGTCGCCGTCATGAGTCCGACCGCCGCGCCGCCCAGCAGCTGCAGCAGCGCGAGGAGCCACGGCAGCGGCCCGGCCGGAGCCCAGTGCGCGACCAGGCCGCCGGCCAGCATCACCAGCGCCGAACCGGTCATGCCGGCGGTGACGGTCCGCCGGCCGAACCGCCGGACCACCCGCCAGGCGACCGCCGAGGCGAATCCCATGGCCACCGCCGAGGGCAGCGAGACCAGGGCCGCCCCCATCGGCGAGAGGCCGAGGCCGTCCTGCAGGAACATCGTCAGCACCAGCCCGGCCGCCAGCGAGGAGCCGAACTGGGCCATCGCCACCGCCGTGCCCAGCGCGTACGGCGCCGAGCGGATCAGCGCCGGGTGGATCAGTGGGTGGCCGCCGGCCCGGGCGTAGCGCCGCTGCCACCAGGCCAGCGCGCCGAGCAGCAGCACCGCCCCGGCGGCGAAGCCGAGCCAGCCGGTCCAGCCGGGCGGCTGGACGAACGGCAGCATCAGCGCGAGAGTCAGCGCGGCGACCAGCAGCAGGCCGACCAGGTCGAGGTCGGCGTGCCGCGCGCTGGGGCGCGGGCGCGGCAGGTAGCGGGCGGCCAGCAGCACGGTGGCCAGCCCGAACGGGACGTTGAGCAGGAAGGTGATCCGCCAGCCGTACTCCGGTCCGACGACCGCCAGCACCGCGCCGCCGACGGGCGGGCCGAGCGCGAAGGCCAGCCCGCCGGTGACGGCGTAGAGGCCGAGTGCACGGGCCCGCAGCTGGCCGCCGAAGACGTCCTGGAGGGTGCCGATCATCTGCGAGTTCACGAGTCCGGCGCCGGCACCCTGGAGCAGCCGGGCGGTCACCAGCACCCACGGTTCGGTGGCGGACGCCGAGAGCAGGCTGACGACGGTGAACAGGGCGAGCCCGGAGACGAAGAACCACTTGCGGCCCTTGACATCGCCGAGCCGCCCCCCGGGTATCAGGGCCAGTCCGAAGGCCAGCGAGTAGCCCGCGACGATCCATTGGAGGTGGGCGGGCTGGGCGTGCAGCGACTCGCGCAGCGCGGGGATCGAGGTGTTGAGCACCGACTGGTCGAGCAGGGTGGTGAAGCCGCCCGCGACGCAGACCAGCAGCACGCGCCGCCCGGCGGCGTCGAAGCGCTCCTTGACCGGCGGGGTGGACGCCGCGCGGTCGGTGGTGGCCGTCACGGCACGACCACCACCAGCGCGTACCGGGCGTCCTCCGGGCCGGGGCAACGGAAGCGGGTGGTCTCGGCGACGAACCGCAGGCAGTCGCCGGCCGCCAGCGGCTGTGCCTCCCCGTCGACGGTCAGGTCCAACCGGCCCTCCAGCAGCCAGAGGTGGTGCTCCACGCCGAGCGCGCAGGGCCGGTCGTAGGCGATGTCGGCGCCGGCCGGCAGCCGCCCCTCCACGATCTCGGCGCGCAGCGACCCGTGCGGCGGTGAGACCGACCGCCGGACGAACCCGGTCGCCTCGTCCCGCCAGACCCACTGCTCGTCGGCCCGCACCAGCCGCGCGGGCGCCGACTCCACCTCGGCGAGCAGCCGCGACATGGTCCGCCCGTAGACGGCGCAGAGCCGTCCGAGCAGCGCCGCCGTCGGGCTCACCTCCGCCCGCTCGACCCGGGACAGTGTCGACCGGCTGACGTCCGCCTGCCGTGCCAACTCCTCCAGCGTCCAACCGCGTTCGACCCGCAACTCGGCCAACCGCCCTGCCAGCCGCTCGTCGGCGGCCGTCTCGATTCCCATATCCGCGATGCTATCCCGGATATGGGATCCCCTTCGGGGCTTCCCGCCGGCCGTCCCACGGCGGGGTGGCGGAGCCGTGCACTCCCGCCGGTCGGCGCCGGCGCCGGGGGACGGCACGGTGGCCGACCCGGGCTCCACGGTGGCCGACCTGGGCTTCTGCGACACCGGCCGCCGATCATATGATGTCCGCGACCATGGGCCGGACGGCCCACGCGCATCACGGGGGATCACATGTTCGGCATCATCAGACCGTGTCGGCACCGGCTCTCCGAACGGTTGCAGGCCACGTGGATGGCCCACCTCTGCGGGCTCTGCCTCGCCCTGCGGGACGACCACGGGCAGCTGGCCCGAACCGCCACCAACTACGACGGTCTGATCATCTCGGTCCTGGTCGAGGCCCAGGCCGCCGCCGACGCCCCCGGCGGGCGGCGGACCGCCGGGCCCTGCCCGCTGCGCGGCATGCGGACCGCCTCCGTCGCGCGGGGCGAGGGCGCCCGGCTCGCCGCCGCCGTCTCGCTGACCCTCGCCTCGGTGAAGATCCGCGACCACGTGGAGGACCGGGACGGCGTCTTCGCCCGCCGCCCGGTCGCCGCCGGGGCGCGCGCGGTGACCCGGCGGTGGGACCGGCGGAGCGCGGGCAGCGCGTCGGTGGTCGGCTTCGACACCGCCGTCCTGCTCGACGCGGCGGCCCGCCAGGGCGAACTGGAGCGCGGACTGCAGGTCGGCGGGTCCGTCCTGCTGGTCACCGAGCCCACCGAGAGCGCCACCGCCGCGGCCTTCGCGCACACCGCCGTCCTGGCCGGCCGGCCGGGCAACGCCGCACCGCTGACCGAGGCCGGGCGGCTGTTCGGCCGCCTCGCGCACCTGCTGGACGCCGCCGAGGACGAGGCCGCCGACGCCGCGAGCGGCGCGTGGAACCCGCTCACCGCGACCGGGACCGACCGCGCCGAGGCCGAACGCCTCTGCCGCGACGCCGTGCACGGCATCCGCCTCGCACTGGCCGAGGTCGAGCTGACCGACCGCACCCTGGTGCACGTCCTGCTCGCCCACGAGACCGAACGCGCCGTCGAGCGGGTCTTCGGTCCCGCCGCGCACACCGCCGCCTGCCGCACCAGGACCGGCTCCGGGGCGGCCGGCGCACCCGACACCGCGCCCGCCGGCTCCAACCCGTACCAAGCACCGCCCCGGCACGACCCGGACCAGGCCCCGCCGCAGGGCCCGGGCGCGCCCGTCCCGCCCTGGATCCCGCAGGGCCCCGGCTTCACCCCGCCCGGTGCCCCGCCGCCGGACCGCCGCAACCTGCTGGCCGGCTGCGCCATGTGGGCCCTGATGGCCTGCACGTGCCGGCTGTGCTGCTGCGAGCACGAGGACCCGTTCTCCCGCGAACGCCGCGAGGGCTGGTGCCACCAGTGCGACTGCTCCAACTGCTCGGACTGCTGCGACTGCTGCCAGTGCTGCGGGGAGAACAGCAGCTGCTGCTCGGACTGCGGGTGCGGCTGTGACGGGTGCGGCTGCGACTGCTGAGCCCCGGCAGGCCGCCACCGGCCCGCCACCCCCCACCACGGGCGGACCCGGTCCCGGACCTCCGGCGTACGGGCGGCCGCGCCGGGTCCGCCTCCCGGCGTAGCCGCCGTCCACCGGCGGGCCGACGTGCCGCCCGGAGAACCCGACCTAACGTGGCGTCATGTCCAAGACCACTCGGTGGCGTTCCGCCGCCCTGCTCGGCCTGCCCGTCGCCCTGCTGCTGGCCCTCGCCGGTCCGGCCGCCGCCGCGGCACCCCCCGCCCCGACCCCCGGCGCCGCCGGCCACCGCCCCCCGGCCGGCGGCGCGCCCCGGGTCCCGGCCCCGACCGGACATCAGCCGGTCGGCGTCACCGACGTCCGCCTGGTGGACGACAGCCGGCCCGATCCGTGGCGGGCCGGCACGCCGTCCCGCGAACTGATGGTCACCGTCCGGTACCCGACCGGCACCACCCGCGGCAGCCACCCGGCCTACGTGTCACCGGAGTTGTCCGACGCCCTGTACCGGGGCCTCTTCGACGCGAGCACCGTGCGGACCAACGCCCTGGCCGACGCGCCGCCCGCCCGCGGGCGCCTCCCCCTCGTCGTGCTCTCCCCCGGCTTCGGCAACAGCCGCACCTCGCTGACCGCCCTGTCCGAGGACCTCGCCTCCCGCGGCTACGCGGTCGCCGTCGTCGACCACACCTACGAGACCTCCGTGCAGTTCCCCGACGGCCGGATCGAGCCCTGCCTGATCTGCGGGGAGCCGGAGGACCCGTGGGCCTTCGGGGTGGACGTCTCCCGCAGCCGGGCCCGCGACCTCCGGTTCGTGATCGACCGCTTCACCGCCCCGGGCAGGGGCCCGGTGCGCGGCCTCTCGATCGACCCGGCGCGGATCGGCGCCGCCGGCCACTCGCTCGGCGGGGCCGGCTCCCTGGAGGCGATGCGCGAGGACGGCCGGATCCGGGCCGCCGCCAACCTGGACGGCACCGTCTTCGTCCCGCCCGCCGAGGGCCTCTCCCGGCCGGTCCTGCTGCTGAGCGCCCGGCTCGGCGGCTCGGCCGAATCCACGGCCAACTGGGAGGACACCTGGAACCGGCTCGGCGGCTGGCGCCGCTGGCTGGACCTGCCCGAGGCAGGACACCTCTCCTTCTCGGACGTGCACTGGCAGGTCGACGCGTTCGGCGTCCGCGACCAGCTGCCGCCGGAGCTCGCCGACGAGAGCTTCGGCACGATCCGCGGCACCCGCGCGCTGGCCGCCACCCGCGCCTACCTCGGCGCGTTCCTCGACCGGCACCTGCGCGACCGCCCGGGCCCGCTGCTCGACCGGCCGTCCCGCGCCTACCCCGACGTCCGCTTCGTGAAGTAGCCCGCCTCACCGGCCGGTCCGGCCGGCGCCGTGCCCGCGACGGGCCCGGCGGCGCCGGCCGGCACCGCCTCCCGCAACTCGCCCCCGGCGTGCTCCGGACCGCGCACCCAGAGCGGCAGCACCTCGGTTCCCCGGGTACGGCCGCCACCGGCCTCAGACATCCCGGGCCACCGATCTCGCCCCCGCCGACCGCCGGTCGGCCGCCAGCGAATCCTCCAGCCGGGCCAGCAGCACCCGGAACCGGTCGGTGTCCTCGGCCGTCATCCGGCCCTCCGCCAGGGCCCGCACGCCCTGGTCCCCCGTCGTTCCCTCGTTCATGCCCCGACGTTAGGCGACGGCGATCAACGCGCGATAAACACCCGTCACTCCCGCCGCCTCCCGCCCCCGGGGCCCCGGGGTGTCAGCCGTCGGCCCGGCCCGCGCCCGGGGCGGACGGGACCAGGACCACCGGCAGGTGCCGGTGCCCGTTGGAGATGAAGGACTCCACCGGCGCCAGGCCGGCCCCCGCCGCCAGCGCCAGGTCCGGGAACCGCTCGAAGAGGGCCGGCAGCGCGATCTGCGCCTCCATCCGGGCCAGCGGAGCGCCCAGGCAGAAGTGCGCGCCGTGGCCGAACGCCAGGTGGTCCTTGGTGGGGCGCCGCAGATCGAAGACGTCCGCGTCGGCACCGTGCACCTCGGGGTCCCGCCCGGCGGCGGCGAACGCGGCCAGGATCGGCTCGCCCCGGCCGATCAGCACCCCGCCCGCCCGGATGTCCTCCACGGCGTAGCGCAGCGGCAGGTTGGCGACGGGGGACTGCACCCGCAGGGTCTCCTCGATCACGTCGCTCCACCCCGCCTTCCCGCTCAGGACCAGGTCCAGCTGCTCGGGGTGGGTGAGCAGCAGGTGGATGGCGTTGTCCAGCAGGTTGACCGTGGTCTCGTGCCCGGCGCTGAGCACCAGCAGCAGGGTGTCCAGCAGCTCCTTCTCGGTGAGCGAGCCGCCGTCGCCGTCCGCGTCGCGCGCGGCGATCAGCCCGCTGGTCAGGTCGTCGCCGGGCGTCTCGCGCTTGATCGCGACCAGCTCGGAGAGGAGCACGTACACCCGCTCGCCGTTGGCGTGGGCGTCCTCGGGGGTGATGGTGGTGTCGAAGAAGCCGTCCACGCACCTCCGCAGACCCTCGTGCAGGTGGTCCGGCACCCCGAAGAGCTCGCAGATCACCTGGATCGGCACCGGATAGGCGTAGCCCTCGCGCAGGTCGACGACCCGGCCAGGCTCGGCGACGGCGGCCAGGCCGTCGAGCAACCCGGTGACGATCCCCTCGACGCGCGGGCGCAGCGCCTCGGTGCGCCGGACGGTGAAGGCGCCGGCCACCAGGCGGCGCAGCCGTCGGTGGTCCGTGCCGTACGCGGTGAACATGCTCTCGACCGCGACCCAGAGCATCAGCGGCCAGTCGGCGGGTATCTCGCCGGCGGCGAAGGCGGTCCAGTGCTGCCGGGCGTTCTTGGACACGTTCGGGTCGGCCAGCAGCTGCTTGACGAGCCGCTGGCTGCCCACCGACCAGGCGACCACGCCGCCGGGGAGTTCCACCTGGGCCACCGGACCGTCCTGGTGGACCCGGCGGGCCTCGCCGTGGATGTCACGGCCGCCCGGGTCGAGCCGGACGGGGCAGCGGTCGCGTTCCACGGAGGGCCTCCTGAGGCGTCGTCAGGCGCTGCGGGGGGGTGCGGCCGGAACCGTGCCCCGGGGCCCCGGGTGCACTCCGGGGCGATCCCGCCAGCTTGCCAGCGGACGGTGGACCCGACAAGCACGCCTCCCCACCGCCGGAGGCGGTGGGGACACGCCGGCGGACGCGCCGGGGGACGGGCTCGCCGGGGGACCCCGGAGGCACGTCCGGCGGTCGAGGCGGTCTCAGGCCCGGCCGAGCACCCGGTCGACGGCGATCTCGATGACCACCCGGTCCGGGTTCACCCGCGGTTCGCGGTAGCGCTCGGTGTAGCGCCGCACCGCCTCGGCGACCTCCGCCGGCTCGTCCCGGACCACGGCCACGCCCTCCAGCGTCGACCAACGGGCCCGGTCCACCTGGCAGACCGCCACCCGCATGCCCTCCGCCCCGGCCGCCAGCACGTTCTGCACCTTCCGGCTGGTCCGGCTGCTGATCACCCGGGCGATCCCCGCCTCCGGCTCGTACGTCACCCCCACCGGCACCACGTGCGGCGTCCCGTCGGGCCGCCGGGTGGTCAGCGTGGAGATGTGCCGCTCCTGCCAGAAGGCGAGGAAGGCTTCGTCGAGCTCGCGTGGATCATGGGCCATGCCCGCGATCGTACGTCGCCGGACCGGGCGCCCCGCCCACCGGACGCTCCGCTCACCGGGCACCGGCTTCCTCCGGCGCCGCGGGTCCCGGCCGCCCGGCGGGACCGGCCCGTGCGGGTCCGGCCCGCACCGCCGCGGCCGGGCACGCGCGCGGCCCGGTGCGGGGCGCACCGGGCCGCGTCCACGCCGCCGCACGGTCACCCCTGCGGCGGCTCCCCCGGGTCAGTGCCCGCGGGCGATCCACTCCGCGAGGGCGGGTGCCTCGGCGCCGATGGTCGTCGGGTCGCCGTGGCCGGTCCGGACGACGGTCTCCCCGGGCAGCGTGAGCAGCCGGTCCCGGATCGAGTCGATGATGGTCGGGAAGTGCGAGAACGAGCGGCCGGTGGCACCGGGCCCGCCGTGGAAGAGGGTGTCGCCGGTGAACACCGTGCCCAGGTCGGGGGCGTAGAGGCAGACCGCCCCCGGGGCGTGGCCGGGCGTGTGGAGGACGGTCAGCGTGGTGCCGGCCACCTCGATGCGCCCGCCGTCGGCGAGCTCGCCGTCCGGGAGGCGGTCGGGGTGGGTCAGCTTCCACAGCGGAAGGTCGTCCGGGTGCAGCAGGACCGGCGCGCCGGTGCGCTCGGCGAGCGCGGGAGCGGCGTCGATGTGGTCGTTGTGCGCGTGGGTGGAGACGATGGCGACCAGCCGTCGCCCGCCGAGCGCCTCCTCGATCGCCTCGGCGTCGTGGGCCGCGTCGATCACCACGGCCTCGGCGTCGTCGCCGACGATCCAGACGTTGTTCTCCACCTCCCAGCTGCCGCCGTCGAGTTCGAAGGTGCCGGCGGTGACCAGCCGGTCGATCCGGGCCGCGCCGCTCACAGGACCACCACCGAACGGAGCACGTCGCCGTGGTGCATGCGCTCGAACGCCTGCTCCACCGCGTCGAGTTCGATGGTCTCGGTGACGAACGCGCCCAGGTCGAGGCGGCCCTGGAGGTAGAGGTCGATCAGCATCGGGAAGTCCCGCGAGGGCAGGCAGTCCCCGTACCAGGAGGACTTCAGCGCGCCGCCGCGCCCGAACACGTCCAGCAGCGGCAGCTCCAGCTGCATCTCGGGCGTCGGCACGCCGACCAGGACCACCGTGCCGGCCAGGTCGCGGGCGTAGAAGGCCTGCCGGTAGGTCTCCGGCCGGCCGACGGCCTCGACGACCACGTCGGCGCCGTGGCCTCCGGTCAGCTCACGGATCGCCTCGACCGGGTCGGTGTCCTTCGAGTTGACGGTGTGGGTGGCGCCGAGCTTCTCGGCGGTGGCGAGCTTGCGGTCGTCGATGTCCACCGCGATGATCTTCGCCGCGCCGGCGAGCCGCGAGCCGAGCACGGCCGCGCTTCCCACGCCGCCGCAGCCGATCACGGCGACCGTGTCGCCCCGGCCGACGTTGCCGGTGTTGATGGCGGCGCCGATGCCCGCCATCACGCCGCAGCCGAGCAGGCCGGCGACGGCCGGCTCGGCGGCCGGGTCCACCTTGGTGCACTGGCCGGCGGCGACCAGCGTCTTCTCCGCGAACGCACCGATGCCCAGGGCCGGGGACAGCTCGGTGCCGTCCAGCAGGGTCATCCGCTGCTTGGCGTTGTGGGTGTTGAAACAGTACTGGGACCGCCCGCGCCGACAGGCGCGGCACTGGCCGCAGACGGCGCGCCAGTTGAGGATCACGAAGTCACCGGGAGCGACCTCGGAGACGCCCTCGCCGACCGACTCGACGATGCCTGCGGCCTCGTGGCCCAGCAGGAACGGGAACTCGTCGTTGATGCCGCCCTCGCGGTAGTGCAGGTCCGTGTGGCAGACACCGCAGGCCTGGATCCGCACCACCGCCTCACCCGGCCCGGGATCGGGGACGACGATCGTCGTCACCTCTACGGGCGCGCCCTTGGCACGCGCGATGACTGCCTTGACCTGCTGGGCCATCCGATTCCACCTCCGTCGGCCGGCGCGACTCTGCAACCGGCTTGACCTGCGTCGACGCGAGTCCGACGACTCGCCCACGAAGCCTAGCGTCCGGCCCGGCGGCCTTCCGTGGAACGGCTCCGGTGATCCGGCTCACCACGGGATCGGAGGCACCCGGGGCCGGGTTCGGCGCGGGGGCCGGGAGGACGGCGGAACGGTCCGCGCGGTGGGCGGAACCGGCCGCCCGCAGGGGCGCGCGACCGCTGCCGAGCGCCCGTCAACGTGCTCTCGGCGCCCCGGCGTTGGCTGGAATCGTAGCTGACTGTGGCCCGTCGCCCACGTACGGTCGAACCGAACCTGGCCGACCGGCACATCGCCAACCGCCCTGCCGTCCCCGCGCACCGCCCGGATCCACCCCCCGCACGGCCGCCGCCCCGCGGCCACCGCCCTGGAGTCTGGAGTACGGATGTCCGCCGAGAACAGTGCCACCGGTGCCGGAACCGGCACCGACCCGAACCCCGGAACCGCGTCCGCCGTGCTGCCGCCCCTGCACTGCCTGCGCCTGCTCGCACCCGGCCCGCCCCGGCTGGCCGCGCTGCCCACCGGCACCCCGGTCTGGCTGGTCAGCCGACACGCCGACGTCCGCAAGGTGCTCACCGACCAGCGCCTGGGCCGGTCCACGCTCTACGCGCCCGGCGCCCCGCCGGTCTCCCGCACCCCGAACCTGCTCGACGACCCGTCCAGCATGCTCAACATAGACGGCGCCGAACACCAGCGGCTGCGCCGCACCGTCCAGCGCGCCTTCACCCCCCGGGCAACGGCCCGCTGGCGCCCGTGGGTGGCCTCGGTGATCGAGAGTCTGCTCAACGAGCTGATCGACCAGGGCTCCCCCGCCGACGTCGTCGCCGGCTACACCCGCCCGCTGCCGGTCGCCGTCATCAGCCGCCTGATGGGCCTGGACGGCCTCGACGGCAAGCGCCTCGCGCACTGGAGCGACCACGCCCTCTCCACCTCCGCCTACTCGGCGGAGGCGATCCGGACCGCCATGGACGAGTTCGCCGCCTTCGGCGCCGACCTCATCGCCGAACGCCGCGCCGCCCCCGGCGACGACCTGGTGAGCGGCCTGCTCGCGGCCGCCGCCGAGACCCCGGGGATCACCGAGCAGCAACTGGTCTCGCTGGTGATCGGCCTCGTGGTGGCCGGGCACGAGACCACCATGACCTCGCTCGGCAACGCCGTCGTCTACCTGCTCGGCGACGGCCGGGACGCCTGGGGGCAGCTCGCCTCGGACGAGCGGAGCGCCGCCGCCGCGACCGAACAGCTGCTGCGCGCCGTCCCGCTCGGGGACGCCGACGTCCTGCCCGGCCTGCTGCGGCGAGCCGTCGAGGACGTGGAGATCGGCGGCGTGCTGATCCCCGCCGGCAGCGTGGTCGCCGCCAGCACCGACGCCGCCAACACCGACCCGTCGGTGTTCACCGGGGACCTGCTCACCGAGCTGTTCTCCCCGCTCGCCGGGCCGACGCTCACCTTCGGCGCCGGTCCGCACCACTGCCTGGGCGCCTGGCTGGCCCGGATGGAGCTGGAGCTCGCGCTGCACCGGCTGGCCCGCCGGCTCCCCTCGCTGCGGCTCGCCGAACCGGCGGACGCCATCGGCTGGCGGCGCGGTCTGCTGACCCGCAGCCCGCAGAGCCTCCAGGTCGCCTGGTGACGGCCGCCGGCCGTCCGGCCACCGAGCCGGGCACCGAGCCGGGCCTTCGGACGGGCTCGGGGCCGGGACCGGCTCACGGCCCCGCCACTACCACTTCTGCCACCACTGCCACCACTGCCACTGCCACTGCCGCCCAGGTCGCCACGCACGCGGCCGAGCCGGTGGTGGTCGTCCGGGTGAACCGGGACCGGTGCATCGGCTCGGCCATGTGCGCGAACACCGCACCCGGCTCCCTGACCCTCGGCGCCGACGGGCTCGCCCGGCCGTTGAACGGCCCGTTCGCGGACGCCGACGGCGACCTCGCCGCGGAGTTCTCCGGGGAGTTCTCCGGCCACCTCCCCGAGGGTCTCGCCGGAGAACACCTGACACCGGAGCTGGCCGACGCGGTCGACTTCTGTCCGGTGGAGGCACTCGCCCTGTACGCAGCCCACGACGGCCGCCCGATCAGCCCGACCGGCTGATCCCGGGCCGACCTGAACGCCCACGGCCGTCGGAGCCCCCGGCCCGGAGCTCCGACGGCCGCACGGCGGGCACCGCGCACCCGTCGGGCGTCAGCCCGCCGCCCGCAGTGCCTGCCGGACCTCCGAGGCCGGGTCGCCCTCGTGGTACGGACGCTCGCTCACCTCGATGTGGTCCAGGAACTCCTGGTACCGGAGCGCGTACGCGAGGTGGTAGAGCGGGCCGACCAGGTCGAGGGCCCGCTCCGGCTCGCAGCCGGGGAGCTGCGCCCGCCACGCGCCCGCCCACTCCCGGACCACCTGCGCCCACCCCTCCCCGCTCACGAACGCGCGCGGCCGCATCCCGTCCATGGCCGGGTGGCCGAGGCAGGAGTCCGCGTAGTCGATGACCACCGGATCCCCGCCGTCGGAGCGCCAGTTGCCGGGGTGGAAGTCACCGTGGACGAGGGTCTCCGGCAGCCCGCAGGCGGCCAGCTCCTCGACCAGGGCGGGCAGCCGGGCGGCGAGCACCCGGGCGGCGGCGAGCTCGTCGGCCGTCAGGTCCGACTCGGCCTCCAACCGGTCCAGCAGGCCGTCGACCCCGGCGGCGAGCGCGCGCGGGGTCCGGTCGCGCAGACCGGCCGCGGCGGCCCGGCCGTCGGCCGCGAGCACCGCCTGGGCGGTGACCAGCCGCGACACGGCGCCGGCCACCTCCGCCTCCGAGGGGCCCCAGCAGTCCTCTCCGGCGACCTCGTCCAGGAGCAGCCGGCCGGCGCCGGGGTCGGCGGCGATCACCGACGGCACCAGCGCCGGGTCCACGGCCCCGAACAGCGCGATCACGTCCGCCTCGCGGGCGTTGAACGCCGGGTTGATCACCTTCAGCCAGGCCGGTCCGGCGGCGGTCGGGAAGCGGAACAGCCCCGACAGGTTCCACGTCCGGACCTGCTCGGCCCGACCGGTGGCCGGGCGGCCGGCCGCGGCCAGCTCCCGTTCCGCCCAGGCGAGCGCCTCGCGCAGCCCGGACGGCGTGGCCCAGCCCGCCCGCCGCTCGGCGGGTCCGAGGAGTGCGGCGACGTCGGGCTCCGCAGGCCGCGGCGCCGCCGCGGCCGGGCGCTCCCACGTCTCCACGTGGTAGACGGTGTGTCCGCCGCCGCCCCCCTCACCGCCCGTCACCCCGGTGAGCCGGACCACCACCACGGGCACCCCGACCTCCGCCGCGACGCGTTCGGCCACCGGCCCGGCCGACGACCACCACGCCTCCGCCAGCTCGAAGGAGCCCACCGGGCCCAGGTAGTCGTCCCCGTGGGTGAGGTGGACGCTGACCGTCCGACCGTTCGCTCGCATCCGGGCATGTTCCCCCGGCTCATCCCATCCGCGCGAGCGATTTACCGCCCCGCCCGGGGCCGGTGCGGATCATGGCCGGTTCTCCGGGTGCGGGGCAGACGCGGCGGGCGCGGCTGCCTACGCTACCCAGCCATGCAGACAACCACTTCGGCGACGAAGCGCACGGGGCTCGTCGCCGCACTCGTCCTGTTCCTCAGCCTGATGGGCTTCGGTGGGCAGGCCACCGCCGCGCCCGCCGTCCTGGCGCCGCACTTCGCCCTGAGTGTGGACCACGCCACGGTGACACCCGGCCAGGTCGCCAACCTGACCGTGACGTTCACCAATCCGCAGACCACTGCCGTGCAGTTCCTCTACCTGTGGCTGCCGATGGTCGAGGTCGGCCCGCAGCCCGCAACCGGTGCGCGCGCGGAGTTCGTCGGATGTACCGGCGACGTGAGCCTGTGCGACTACCAGAGCAGCCGGGTGATCCTCAACCTGACCTCGCCCCAGGTGCCGATCGATCCGGGGACCAGCCGGACCATCACGCTGTCCTTCCGGTACCCCGCGACCTCCGACTGCACCGTCCACCCGGTCGTCGACTTCGCCCCGCACTACTTCCACTACGAGTACGCACTGGGCACGCTGTCCCACGACGGCGCGGAGGTCCCCACCCCCGCCGTCACCAGCACGCTGGTGTGCCCGCCCACGGTGTAACACCCCACCGCGCGCTCGCACCCCCCTTGTCCCCGTTCGCCCCTGCTCGGTCCCCGTTCGTCCCCCGCGGAGGGCGAACGGGGACCGCCACCGGCCGGGCCGGCCGCCGCACCGCCTACCGGATCGCCACCGCCGCGCCGGACACCCGCACGCGGGTGTCCTCCTCGCGCAGCTCCACCCGCAGCACGCCCGGGCGGCCCAGGTCCTCGCCCTGGTGCAGGGTGAGGACCACCGGGTCCGCGACGGCGCCGAGTTCGCGCAGGTAGGCGCCGAAGGCCGCGGCCGCCGCGCCCGTCGCCGGGTCCTCGACCACACCGCCGACCGGGAACGGGTCCCGGACGTGGAAGACCTCGGGGCCGGCGCGCCAGACCAGTTGGACGGTGACCAGGTCACGCGCGGTCATGAAGGCGGCCAGGCCGTCGAAGTCGTAGGCCAGTCGGGCCAGCCGGTCGCGGGTGGCGGCGGCCAGCACCAGGTGCCGGGCGCCCGCGTAGGCGATCCGGGGCGGCAGCGCGGCGTCCAGGTCCCCGGGCGCCCAGCCGAGCAGCGCGAGCGCCTCGGCGACGTCCGCCCCGCCCACCTCCTCGACGTACGGCTCGACGCTGGTGAGGGTGGCGCGCAGCGTGCCGTCCGCGCCCTTGTCGACCTCGACCGGGACCTCGCCCGCCGCGGTGACGAAGACGTACCGCCCGGGACCGACCTGCTCGGCGAGGGCGACGGCGGAGGCGACGGTGGCGTGGCCGCAGAAGGGCACCTCCGTCAGCGGGCTGAAGTACCGCACGGTGTAACGCCCCCCGGCCCCGGCCTCGACCTCGGCCTCGGCCTCGGACCCGTCCTCGGCCCCGCCCGCCCCGGCGGGGACCAGGAAGGCCGTCTCCGAGTAGCCGACCTCGGCGGCGAGGGCGAGCATCCGCTCGGCGGAGAGCCCGGAGGCGTCCAGCACCACGCCCGCCGGGTTGCCGCCGCCCGGGTCGGTGGCGAACGCGGCGTAGCGGAGGATCTCGGGCCCGGCGCCCCCGGCGGATGCGGAGGTCTCGGGAGTCAGGGGGGTCGCCGACACGGCGTCACTGGTCATGTCCGCTCGAACGTGGCAGGTCACGCCGCTGTTCCCGATCGCCGTGCCCGTCCGGCGGCCGACCCCTCACGCGGCCCGCCGGCCCCGGTGTTCCGCACGCCGCACCGTCAACGCCGTACCGTCAACGCGGCGCCGTCATGACGCCGCACCGTCGCCACGGCCCGCCGTCAGCGCAGCACCGCCTCCAGCAGGTCGGTCCCGAGCCGGGCGCTGCCCGCCAGGTCGAGCCGGTAGAGCATGTACCGCCCGCGCCGGTGGGTGACCAGCAGCCCGGCCTTGCGGAGCACCGCCAGGTGCCGGGAGACCTCGGGCGCGCTGAGCTGCCAGGCCGCCGCCAGCTCGCCGGTGGTGTGCGGCCCGCGCGCGATGGTCCGGGCCAGCCGCAGCCGGACGGGGTGGGCGAGCGCCTCCAGCCGCTGCTGGACGACGGCCAGCGAGACGGGCTCGGGCACCCCGTCCTCGGCCAGGGGGTACTGCACCACCGGCCGCCACCCGGCCGTGTGCACCACCACCAGGTGCGGCCGGCCGAACGCCGTCGGGATGAAGGTGACGCCGCCGGCGCCGGCCCCGTTGGTGGCGTTGTCCTGCAACTTGTCGACGACGATCCGGCGCCGTCCCCCGCCGGCGTCCTCCAGCGCCACCGAGGAGGAGACCGCCGCCAGCGCCTCGGCGGCGCCGCGCCGCACCAGCAGGTCGGTCTTCCGCCGGGCGTCGGCCGCGAGGTCGGGCAGCACCCGCCGCCAGGCGTCGGCGAAGAACGCCTCCGCGCAGTCCTCCAGCATCCGCCGGACCAGGGCGCGGACCGCCGTCGGGTCGGTGAGCAGCCGGTCCGCGAAGTCGGCCTGCCGGGGGCCGCGCGCCAGCGCGAGTTCGCGGGCCCGCTCCTGCGCCACCGGGTCGGTGAGCGGCGAGGTGATCCGGTGGGCGAGGCGGGAGGCCCCGCAGGTCAGCACCAGCGCGGCCCGGACGTACTGCTCGTCGTCGATCCGGTCGACGGCGTCCAGTTCGTCGGCGAGGGTGGCGCCGGGGATTCCGGGGACGAGGAAGTCGGCGCGCGAGGAGCGCCAGAGGAAGTCCGCCTCGGCGAGCCGCTCGGCGAGTGCGGGCGGGATGGACGCCGTGGTGCTCGCCGCCCACCCGTGCCGCTCGGGATGGTGCGCCGGCTCGCCGAGGACGTGCAGCATCGCGCTCATCTCGGCCAGCGGCGAGGGGGTGAAGATCAGGCGCTCGTCGGGCAGGGAGGTGATGTCGATGGTCAGGCTCACGCCCTGATCCTGCCACCCGCCCGCCGGCGGACCCGCGTCGATTGACGGTACTCGTCAATCGACGTGCCCGCGCGCGGGGTCCGGGCGGACGGTACCGGCCATGACCCCGTTCCAGAGCCCGGCCCGGCAGCAGCCCGCGCCGACCGTCCCGACCGACGTCCCCGACCCCCGCACCGTTCCCGCCCCCCGCACCGTTCCCGTTCCGGATACGGCTCCGGCTCCGGATCCGGCGGCCACTCCGGCGGAGCCTCCGGCCGGTCGGCCGGGCCCGAAAGGCCCCGCGGGCCCGGCCGCCCTGATCTCCCTGCTCACCGCCGCCGGCGGTCGCCGCTACGCCGCCGCCCTCGTCGTCGACGCCCTCGGCACCGGCCTGCTCCGGCCGTTCCTCCTGCTCTACGGCATCGGCGTGCTGGCCCTGGACGCCGGGACGGCCGGCCTGGCCATGTCGGTCGGCATGGTCGTCGGCCTGCTGGTCCTCCCGCTCACCGGCCGCTGGATCGACCGGGGCGCCCGCAGCCTCCCGGCGGCGGCCACCCTGCTGGTCCGGGCGGCCGGCGCGCTGACGCTGCTGCTGTCCGACGGGGTGGCCGGCTTCACCGCGGCCGCCGTGCTGCTCGGCGTCGGCAGCCAGTCCTGGCCGACCACCCACGCCGCCGTGGTCTCGACGCTCACCGAGGGCCGCACCCGGGACGCCGCGCTGGCGGCCGGCCGGACGCTGCGCAACGCCGGTCTGGGCGCGGGCGCGCTGCTCGCCACCCTGGCGGTGGCCGGCGGCTCGGGCACGATCCGGCTGCTCGCCGGGGTGACCGCCGCCGCCTGCCTGGTCGCGGCGGTCCTGGTCCACTCCCTGCGGGTCGACACGAGCCGGCCGCCCGGCGCGGCCGACGCCCCGGGCACCGGCGGCACCGTGGCCACCGGGAAGGCCGGCGGCGCTCCCTCCGGCCCGGCCGCGACGGGCCCCGAGCTTCGGCGGATCACCCTGCTCAGCCTCGCCAACCTTCCCTACTCGTTCTCCTTCGACGTGCTGGAGGTGGCGCTGCCCGCCCTGCTGGTGCTGCACCTGCACGCCTCCCCCGCCTGGTCGTCCGGGGTGTTCGTGGGCAACACGGTGCTGGTGATCACGCTCCAGCTGGCTCTGGTGCTCCGCCTCGCCGACCGGTCCCGACGCGCGGTGCTGGCGGCCGGCGGCGCCGCCCTCGCGCTCTCGTACCTGGGGTTCTGGGCGGCCGGAACGCTCGGCGGCACGGCAGGCGCCGCGACCGTGGCGGCCGTCTCGGTGCTCTTCACCCTCGGCGAGATCCTCTACTCCGGCTCCGGGACGGCCCTGGTCGCCGCCACCGCACCGCCGCAGCAGCTCGGCCGGGCGCTGGCCCGCTGGGAGCTGTCGATGGGCGTCGGCCGCGCGCTGGCTCCGGCGGCCCTGACGGCCCTGCTGGCCGTCGGCCCGGGCGTCCTCTGGGGGGTCCTCGCCGCCACCACCCTGCTCGCCGCCGCGGCCGTCACCCGCCTCGCCCCGACCGGGTGACCCCCGACCGCCCGGCCGTTCGACCGTTCGGCCTCCCGCCCCTCAGCCGCCGGGCCGTCCACCCGCCGGCCCGCCCCGGGGTGCGGGCGGGCGCGCGGTCGCCGATGCTGGGCGGCGACGCGTGGACGCACTCCGCGCGGGACGACGCGCCCGGCCGCGAGGAAGGACACCCCGCATGAGCGCCCTCGACTTCGAGATCATCGACAGCCCCGACAGCTCCCTGAACAAGACCTCCGTGCTGGTGACCGGCCCGAATGACGCCCTGCTGGTGGACGCGGGATTCACCCGGTCCGACGGGCGCCGGCTGGCCGAGCGGGTGAGGGCCACCGGCAAGCGCCTCACCACGGTGTTCGTCAGCCACGGGGACCCGGACTTCTACTTCGGCGCCCAGGAGGTGCAGGACGTCTTCCCGGAGGCCCGGTTCCTGGCCTCCGCCCTGACCGTCGAGCACATCGACGAGACCTTCGACACCAAGCTCGCGGCCTGGGAGCACCTGGGCCCCGAGCTGCCCACCCGGCTGGTCCGCCCCGAGGTGCTGCACAACGACGAGCTGGTCTTCGAGGGACACCGGTTCGAACTGCGCGGCGCCGACTTCCACCTGCCCGACCGGCACTACCTGTGGCAGCACCACCACCGCGCCGTCCTGGGCGGGGTCCTGCTCTTCCAGGGCCTGCACGTGTGGACGGCGGACACCCCGACCCCGGAGCAGCGCGCGGCCTGGATCGGCCTGCTCGACGACATGGCGGTGCTCGAACCGGAGTTCGTGGCGGCCGGCCACCGGACGGCGGGCTCGCCCACCGACACCGGTCCGATCGACCACACCCGGGACTACCTGCGGGCCTTCGAGACGGAGGTCGGCCGGGCGCCGGACGCGGCGTCCGCCAAGGAGGCGCTGGAGCGGAGGTTCCCGGAGCTGGGCATGACCTTGGCGGTCGACCTCGGGACCAAGGTCGCCAAGGGCGAGATGACCTGGGGCTGAGACGCGATGATCGAGATCCCGAGGTCCACCGCCGCGTTCGCCGAGTCCGACGCGCCGGCCGACGTGGTCCGCCGCCAGTACCTGGCCTCGGCGCGCGGCGATCTCGCCGCGCTGCGGGCCACCCTCGCCGAAGACGTCGAGTGGACCGAGATGGCGGGCTTCCCCCTGGCCGGCACGTACCGGACGCCCAAG
The DNA here is from genome assembly GCF_040611255.1 of Kitasatospora sp. NPDC002965. Lineage (NCBI taxonomy): Bacteria > Bacillati > Actinomycetota > Actinomycetes > Kitasatosporales > Streptomycetaceae > Kitasatospora > Kitasatospora sp. NPDC002965. The sequence goes on from NZ_JBEXNT010000068.1 coordinate 43,625, forward strand.
GGCGTCACCAGCGGGGTGATGGAGCGGCTGGCCGCCGACTGGGAGGGCTGGACCGCGCACGACGACCGCTACGTGGTGGACGGCGAGAACGTGGTCGTGCTGGCCCGCTACACGGCCGTCCACCGGATGACCCGCCGGTCGCTGGCGATCCGGGTGGCGCACCACTTCACGGTGCGGGGCGGCCGGATCGTCCGGTTCGAGCAGTTCACCGACACCGCCCTGGTCCGCGACGCGATGTCACCGTGACGCCCTGACTCCGCCCCCCACCCCGCTCCGTCCCCACCGTTCCGGACCGTCCGTACGCGGTGGGGCCGCCGCCCGGTCCTCGTCACCCGTTCGGGGGAGCCCGCGCGGCGCGCCCGAGTGCGGTCTCGACAGCCCCGCCGGGCGACGGCAGGCTGTCCGTGATTCCGGCCGGAGAGCGAGGAGTTCACCATGAGCACGGACAGCACGGACAGCACGGACAGCACGGGCACCACCGGCGGCACGGGCGACGGCGGGACGGAGCACCCGTACGTCATCGTCGGCGCCTCCCTCGGGGGCGCCAAGGCCGCCCAGGCACTGCGCGAGGCCGGCTACCGGGGCGGCATCGTCCTGATCGGCGACGAGCACGAGCGCCCGTACGAGCGGCCGCCGCTCTCCAAGGGCTACCTGCTCGGCAAGTCCGCGCGGGAGAAGATCTACGTCCATCCCCCGCAGTGGTACGCGGAGCACGACGTGACCCTGCGCCTGGGCACGGCGGTGACCGCGATCGACCTGGCGGCGCACACCGTCACGCTGGCCGACCACAGCCAGGTGGAGTACGCCAAGCTGCTGCTGACCACCGGTTCGGTGCCGCGCCGGCTGCCGGTGCCCGGCGCCGACCAGGACGGTGTGCTGTACCTGCGCCGGGTCGAGGACAGCGACCGGATCCGGGCGGCGTTCCGGTCCGGCGGGCGGATCGTGGTGATCGGGGCCGGCTGGATCGGCCTGGAGACGGCGGCGGCGGCCCGGGCGGCGGGCGCCGAGGTGACCGTGCTGGAGGCGGCCGAACTCCCGCTGCTCCGGGTGCTGGGCCGCGAGGTCGCCCAGGTCTTCGCCGACCTGCACCGCGACCACGGGGTGGACCTGCGGTTCGGCGCGAAGGTCGCGGAACTGACCGGCGAGGACGGGCAGGTGACGGGTGTCCGGCTGGCCGACGGCTCGTCGGTGGCGGCGGACGCCGTCGTGGTCGGCATCGGCATCGCCCCGGACACCGGACTCGCCGAGGCGGCCGGGCTGGAGATCGAGAACGGCGTCAAGACCGACGAGCACCTCCGGACGTCGGACCCGGACGTCTACGCGGCCGGTGACGTCGCCAACGCCTTCCACCCCCAGCTCGGCCGGCACATCCGGGTCGAGCACTGGGCCAACGCGGTCAACCAGCCGCAGACGGCGGCCCGGGTGATGCTCGGCGAGGACGCCGCCTACGACCGGGTGCCGTACTTCTTCTCGGACCAGTACGACCTGGGGATGGAGTACGTCGGCTACGTGGAGCCGGGCGGCTACGACAAGGTGGTGTTCCGGGGCGACGTGAAGGCGAAGGAGTTCATCGCCTTCTGGCTGAAGGACGGCCGGGTGCTGGCGGGCATGAACGTGAACATCTGGGATGTCGTCGATCCGATCCGCAACCTGATCCGGTCACAGCGGACGGTGGACGTGGACCGGCTGACGGATCCGGAGGTTCCGCTCGGCGACGTCTGAGACACGTCCGGCACTCCGGCTCGATCAGCCGACCGTCCGTGATCCTCACGTCGGTTCGGCACGGAGCCCCCGGACAGCGCCCGCTGTCCGGGGGCTCTGCTCCACCCTTCCGTCCCGGTGGCTGCTCTGCCACGATCCGGCTGCCGGGACGGGAGCTCAACGCCCTTTGCGCCCCAGGCGGGCAGCCGTGGTGTTGGCGTTGTTGGCGTGAGTGATCGACTTCCCGGCGGCCTTGCCGTTGTCGCTCTTCTCCCGCGCGTCGTTCGTGTGGGCCTTGGCGGCCTGGCGGTGCTGATCGCTCAAGGGCGGGTCGGGATCGCGAGCCATGGTCCGGTGTCTCCTATCCGAGTCGGGGGTTGAACGCCGTCAGAAGCAGCACGGCGAAGAGCGCGATGCCGGCCAGCGAGACGGCGACCGCCAACGGGCCCGGTGACGGGCCTCGGTAGTCCTCCATGCCGTCGTCATCCACCGTGCTCGGCCTCACGGTGTCGTGCGGCGTGGATCCGGGCGTCGACAGCCCGGGAGTGGTCTTCGGCCTCCTCGGAAACCTGCTCCAGCGCTGCCCACGCGGCACACACCAGGCAGTTGACGACCTCGGGCCCGGTCTCCGTGATCACAGCTCGTCCTTCGGCACCATGACCCACGGCGTCGTCACGACGTGCGCGTAGCTCCGGTGATCCTGGTGGTCCCGCAAGTGCTTCCCGGGCCACTGCTGTGCGACCTCGAACGACTCCGTGACCGGGCTCTGCGCCGCGCACGGCCGGCCGTCCTCGGACTCCCCTTCGCACCGGTAGCGGTGCAGGACCGGGGGCCGGTCGGGTTCCACGTCGATCCGCAGTACCCAGTCCATGAACCGCCACCGGCCGCGAACCGGGCGGGGAGCGTCGGACGACGATGCCAGCGTGCTGCTCTCCGCCTCCGCGCCCGCTTGGATGACCCTCGCCAGCCCGTTCCGTGGGATTCGGAGGAGGTGGGTCCACGGGTCGACGGGCTCCAGCCTGCGGGCCGTCATACCGACCGCCGGCTGACACAGGTGACGCACTCGCAGTGCGCGAGGATCGCGTCCCGCTGGAGGGCTTCGCCGGTCGAGGTGAAGTCGCTTCGCGGCGCCGACCGGTAGTCGTCCAAGGGGTGCCAACCGCTGGGCACCTTGACCGTCCCTCCCGATCGTCCGGGGAACGGTCGCCTCGGGTCGTCAAGCTGCCCTTGCTTCCGCTGTCTTGCCGCCGCCATTTCGTTCGCCCCTTCACGCAAAGAGCCCGTTTCGTCACACGACGCTACGGGCTCGTTACGGGGAGGAGGGGCAGAGTATCTGCCCCCTGTTCTCAGGCGGCCATCCCGATGGCATCGGCAAGTCTCCGGCCGGCCGCGTGATCGGCGGGGCCACCGTCGATCAAGGTCCGCACCATGGAGCGGGTTTCCTCGTTCCATCGCGCCGTCTCCGGGGCAACCGCCACAGCGGTGGTCAACCGCTCCGCAACCTTGTCCGTCTCCCCCCTCAGCGCGTGTGCCCGGGCCACCTCAATGAGGTGCCTCCCCCGGCGCGGAACCGCCACTACGTCAGCGTCGGGCAGCCGTCGTGCCCACCGAAGGGCCGTACCGCTCTGCCGCAGTTCCACAGCCACCGTCACCGAGTGCAGCGCAGCAGCCTGCCGGGATCCTGATGTCGGCGCGCTCCAGTGACCGACCGGCAGCATCTCGGAGACGGCGGACGCACGGTCGATCCACCTCCAGGCGTCACCACCTTCCCCCGCAACAGCGTGGGTGATGGCAGCGTGATAAGCCATGTCAGCCCAAGCGCAGGCGAGAGCAGGGCTTTCCGTTCTCACGGGGTCCAACAGCCTGAGTGCGTCCTCGGTGAGGGTCTGTGCGCTCTCCCACTGTCCCGCCTTACGGAACGCTTCCACGAGGAACCAGCACGCTTGGCTGATGGCCGCTGGAGAACCGGACGCGCGCGCCGTGGCGAGGGCCCGCTCCGCCACCCGCCAGACGAGGTTGCCATCCCCCTGGAATGCGGCGTACATCTGCGTCAGGTTCAGCGCGGAGGCGTACATGATCTCCGCGCGGCGTCGATCGACACACTCCGGATGGGATGCGGCCACGGAGGCGGCCGAGACGAGCGGAGGGAGAAGTTCTGCCAGCGCCGTGCGATGATCGCCCCGCGTCATCCTCGTCCGCCATGCCTCCGAAAGCTGTACCGCGATGTGCTCCAGCTGCGGAGCCGGCCCGCCTGCGGTACCGAGCGGCGCGCTGTCAACGGCTCGGCGAACCGAGGCCAGCGCGGGGTGCTCTATCTCGGAGTACAGTGACCGGGGCATGCTGACGTCACCAATAAGCGCCGAGAGATCATCGATCCCCAGGTGTTGGGCGATGCGCATCAGCACAGGAAGGCGCGGCGGCAACAGGACGCCGATCTCGATTTGCTTCAGCCAAGAGGGCGACCGGCCAAGCAGCGCCGCGAACACGACTCGACTCTTCCCGGCGCGCTCCCGGTAGTACTGGATACGCCGGCCGACAGGCAGGGCGGGATCTAGTGCCATGGGCTCAGCGTAGAACGCCGAGCGTCCGCCAGTCTCTATGGATCGAACACAACCTTCAGCCTCAACACCGGCCTCCCGCACCACCCCCCGCCCATGGCACTCGTGAGACTGCTTGCGGGGCGACTGCGAGCGATCCGGGCGCGGAGGGGCGTCGGACACCGGAGGCGTGGGGGTTCCCGGCAGCTTCGACAGCCGAGCCGAGATGATCACTCCGACGCTGCGGGTGATCCTCTCCGGGAGCGGAGCAGAGACGCGCCCGCCCGGACAACCCTGGCCAGTCCGTTCCGTGGAATTCGGAGGAGGTGGGTCCACGGGTCGACAGTCGGGCGAACGCTTGGCCTCCAGATAGTCGGTCCGGTTGGGTTTCGGCCGGGACTACAGTGGACGCATGTTGGGACATCTGGAGTCGGCTGGACTCCATGACCTCTTTCCGATCACCAATGCCGACTCGAAGGCCGATCTGATCCAGCGCATCCGTGAGGCTCGGTTGCGGATCACGATGTTCGGTCTGACGCGCAATTTCTATGGCAGTGAAGAACTTCTGAACCTCTTTGTCTCCAAGTCGCACGAGGTGCCGATCAGGGTCTTCATCATGGATCCTTTCTGCGCCTCCAGGAAGGACCGGTATCGACTGGAGCCGGCGGAGGCAGCCATGGAGGATCCCGCACGGTACATGCGCGAGGTGCTAACCCCCTTGACCGAGGCTGCCCGGCGCGGCGGCGACTTCAAGATCTACCTTTTCAACTTTCCTTGCTCATTTGCCATGGAAATGATCGATGACACGATGCGGGTCATGATCTACGGGCACGGAAAGCGCGGCACGGACGGGCCGATTCTCGTCTTCGGGAAGGGAGATACTGCGACCGGTCCCACGCCGTACTGGCACTATTTCGAGAGCCAGTTGGCATGGATCCAGCGACTCGCCGACGCTGAGGAAGCGCCGGAACCATGGCGGTCGAAGGGGATTCGCGTCACGCAGTGTTAGGTCACTGTGCGGCAGCCGGGGCACAGCTCGCCTGCCACCGACACCGGCCTCCCGCACCACCTCTCCCACCCCTGACATGAGACACCCCTTACAGTCCATAACGTCACGGGGTGGACAAGGTTGATCGTGGCGCGTTCGGCACGGCCGTTTCGACGGCGTCACTACCACTGCCTTGACAGTCCGTCATTTAGGTTTCCCAGAGCCCCCTTTGGAGTTTAGATTCAGAGGTATGACCTCAGTCAGGACGAACCTGCCCGCCAGCTGCGCGACGTCGGCGAGCAGTTGGGCGAACCCAACGACGCCAGCAAGCGGCTTGTGCAACGCTGGGAGTCCGGAGAGGTTCGCGCGCCTCGACCCGTGTACCTTCGAGCGCTGGAGGCCGTGACCAACGTGTCTGCCGACCGCCTTGGCTTCACGTCGGCTCAGCTACCCCCGCGAGTCACGGACGACGGGACTGGAGGACACGACATGACCTCCGACCGCTCGTTCCCAACTCCTCAGCCGTTGCCCGCCCCCACGGGGGACGACTACAGCGGGGTCTGGCTCAGTCACTACGAGTACTTCAGCAGTAGCCGTGAGAACACGTACTCGGGGCTGCACCACGTGGTGCTCACCCAACGGGGCAACCGGCTTGCGGCGTCGTCGCTACCGGGCGCCTCGTCGAACGCCGATTCGCCACTTCACCTCGACCTGACCGTCGACCGCAACGTGGTCACGGGCACCTGGACCGAGCAGACTGCCGACGACGGCTACTACCCGGGGGGCCCGCTACCACGGCGCGATTCAACTGCTCGTGGACCCCACGGGGCGGCGCATGACCGGCAAGTGGATCGGCTTCGGGAAGGAGTTCGACGTCAACACCGGCCCGTGGGAACTCACTTTGCTGGATCGGTCGACCGCTGTTGACGCCATTCGTCGGTTCAGCGTCGTCCCGACGCTGCCCGACCCCGCCTGATCCAGGAGCACGGAGTCGGTGCCGCGCCACCGGGACATCCGTATCGGCGAAGGTCGCACGGACCCGGCCGCGCCGGCCGTCGTCGAAGACCGTGGAACGCCGCGTATCGGATGCGTCGATCGTGCCGCATCAGAGGAACCGACTGGACGCGTGCGCGGCCCTAGTAGTACTTCGTTAGGTCTGGCGTGGTCCGGTGCGCCCTGGTCGGTGTTTGGTGGGTAACTCGCGGTGGCAGGTGGGGCATTCGCCGGTCC